>CACWLY010000096.1 GCA_902761825.1 uncultured Eubacteriales bacterium | reverse complement strand
ATCTTTGGGTGTCTTTTCCGTCTTGGCGTTGCTTCATTCCGGTCAATGTAGCGCTGCTACGCCTCCCTCCATTCAGCTTAGCCAGGGCGAAAAATCCATACCAAATCTGATAATCTTTTATACTGAGAATAGTATTAGCCTGCCTGTGGAAGGCACTTGGCTCCATAGGCCAAACAGGCGGAAGCAAGTCTGGTTTACGCTCCGCGCTGAACGCCGGGATGGGTCCAGGGGTTTTTATGCCGACACGGGAGGCATGGCTTTTTTTTCTCTGCCAAAACGTGGCGCTTCCCTTCACAAATGCGAACATATGTGCTATATTATCTGAGGACAGTATGTATTGATCGCTACGCGGAGGAGAACCATGCACGATTCCATCATCATAAAAGGCGCGCGCGAGCACAACCTGAAAAACGTGGACGTGACCCTGCCCCGGAACAAAATGATCGTGTTCACGGGCCTGAGCGGCTCGGGCAAAAGCAGCCTGGCCTTTGACACCATTTACGCCGAGGGACAGCGCAGGTATGTGGAGAGCATGTCCTCCTACGCGAGGCAGTTCCTGGGCCAGATGGACAAGCCCGACGCCGACCTGATCGAGGGGCTGAGCCCGGCGATCAGCATCGACCAGAAGACCACGGCCCGCAACCCGCGCTCGACCGTGGGCACGGTGACAGAGATACACGACTATCTGCGCCTGATGTACGCGCGCGTCGGCACTCCGCACTGCCCGAACTGCGGGCGCGAGATCAGGCAGCAGAGCCTGGACGAGATCGTGGGCGCGGTGCTCGCAATGCCCGAGGGCAGCCGCATTCAGCTGCTTGCGCCCATCGTGCGCGCGCGCAAGGGCGAACATGTGAAGCTGCTGGAGCAGGCGCTGAAGGACGGCTTCATGCGCGTGCGCATCGACGGCGAAATGTATCCGCTGGACGAGACGCCGGCGCTCGACAAGCAGAAAAAGCATACGATCGAGATCGTGGTGGACCGCCTGGTGGTGCGGCCCGACATCCGGCAGCGGCTGACCGACAGCCTGGAGACCGCGATGAAGCAGAGCGGCGGGCTGGTGACCGTGCAGGACGTGGACAAAAAGACCGAAACGCAGTTCAGCCAGAACTACGCCTGCCCGGACTGCGGCGTGAACATCGAAGAGCTGACCCCGCGCATGTTCTCCTTCAACAACCCCTACGGCGCGTGCCCGGAATGCGCCGGGCTGGGCGAGATCATGAAGATCAGCCCCGACCTGTGCATCCCCGACCGGGACAAAACGCTGAACCAGGGCGCGGTGAACTGCATGGGCTGGAACAGCGGCGAGGGCGGGAGCTTCGCGCATTCGGTGTTTCAGGGGCTGGCCGATCATTACGGGTTTTCGATGGACGTGCCGGTGCGCGAGCTGCCCAAGGAGGCCATGGACGTGATCCTGTACGGCAGCGGCGGGACCAAGATCGACGTGGCCTATGAGAGCGTGAGCGGCCACGGCGCTTACAAGACCAATTTCGAGGGCGTGATCAACGCGCTGGAGCGCCGCTACCGCGAGACGGCCAGCGACGCGATGAAGGCGGCCTATGAGGAATACATGAGCCACGAGCCCTGCCCGCACTGTCAGGGGAAGCGCCTGAAAAAGGAAGCGCTGGCCGTGACCGTGGGCGGCAGGAATATTGCCGAGGTCAGCGACCTGAACATCCGCAAAGCCCGCGATTTCTTTGCCGGGCTGGAGCTGGGAACGACCCAGCGCATGATCGCCGCGCCGATCCTCAAGGAGGTCAACGCGCGGCTGGGCTTTCTGTGCGACGTGGGGCTGGACTACCTGACGCTGTCGCGCGCGGCGTCCACGCTGAGCGGCGGCGAGGCGCAGCGCATCCGCCTGGCGACGCAGATCGGCAGCGGGCTGGTGGGCGTACTGTACATCCTGGACGAGCCGAGCATCGGCTTGCACCAGCGCGACAACGCGCGGCTGCTGGCGACGCTGCGGCACCTGCGCGACCTGGGCAACACGCTGATCGTGGTGGAGCACGACGAGGAAACGCTGCGCAGCGCCGATTACGTGGTCGATATCGGCCCGGGGGCCGGCGAGCACGGCGGCAGGATCGTGGCCTGCGGCACGGTGGAGGACGTGATGAACAGCCCGGAATCGATTACGGGCGATTACCTGGCCGGGCGCAGGCGGATCTCCCTGCCCGCGCGGCGGCGCGAGCCCCGGGGCTGGCTGACGGTGCGCGGCGCGAGGGAGCATAACCTGAAAAATATCGACGTGGCCTTCCCGCTGGGCGTGCTGTGCTGCGTGAGCGGCGTGTCGGGCAGCGGCAAGAGCAGCCTGGTGAACGGCATCGTGCACAGGACGCTGGCCCGCGACCTGAACCGCGCAAAAACGAAGCCCGGAGCGTGCGACGGCATCGAGGGCGTGGAGCTGCTGGACAAGATCATCTGCATCGACCAGAGCCCCATCGGGCGCACGCCGCGCAGCAATCCCGCCACCTATACCGGGCTGTTCGACCTGATCCGCAAGGTGTTCGCCCAGTGCCCGGAGGCGAAGGTGCGCGGGTATAAGGAGAACCGCTTCAGCTTTAACGTGAAAGGCGGGCGCTGCGAGGCGTGCAGCGGCGACGGGCTGCTCAAGATTGAAATGCACTTTATGCCCGATCTGTACGTGCCCTGCGAGGTGTGCGGCGGCAAGCGCTACAATCACGAGACTTTGCAGGTGAAATACCGGGGATACTCCATTTCCGACGTGCTGGACATGACGGTGGAAGAGGCCATGCGCGTGTTTGAAAACCACACGCTGATCATGAACAAGCTGAAAACGCTGTGCGATGTGGGCCTGGGGTACATGCGCCTGGGCCAGAGCAGCACCACGCTGTCGGGCGGCGAGGCGCAGCGAGTGAAGCTGGCGACCGAGCTCAGCCGCCGGGCGACCGGGAAAACCATGATCCTGCTGGACGAGCCGACCACCGGCCTGCACGTGGACGACGTGAGCCGCCTGGTGCGCGTTTTGCAGCAGCTGGTGGACGCGGGCAACAGCGTGCTGGTGATCGAGCATAACCTGGATGTGCTCAAGACCGCCGATTACCTGATCGACCTGGGGCCGGAGGGCGGCGACAAGGGCGGAGAGGTCGTTGCGGCGGGCACGCCCGAGCAGGTGGCGGCCGAGGAAAAGAGCTATACGGGGCAATACCTGAAGCTGGCGGGCGTGAAGCCGGGAAAGGAAGCGTAAAGCGATGAAAACGGTGTTTGACCAAGCGTTTCTGCCCTACGGGCGATCGGTGACGGGCGTGCCGATCGACGAGGTGATGCGCGCGCTGGCGGGACTTCCGGCGCCGGAGGAGGGCATGACGTACTCGCCCCGCGAGGACGCGCTGCACGCCTGCCTGGAATTTGAGCCCTATGGGGAGCGGCTGTATGCCGATATGCCGTATCAGCTGGGTTACTGCGCGGGCGAAAACGAAAGCGCGGACACGATGGTGCGCCACGGCGGCAGCGCGTTCGTCTGCGGGGAGAGCGAGTTTACATTAGCCGTCCGCCATCGCTGGGAGAGCGAGACGGAGCAGTTTACCGTGCCCGCCGGGCAGCTGACCGAAATATACGGCGATACGCTGCGCAGCGCGCCGCTGGGACGGGGCTTCCGCGTGCTGGTGATCCTGCCCTTCGCCACCAATACCGACTGGCAGGGCGCGGACGGAGCGATCTTCCGCAACACGTGGAAGGGCTGAAGCCCGGCATTTCCCCGGGATTTCCCCGCGGGAGGCCCGCGGCGGGGCTTCCGGCCGAAAAGAAAAAATGATATGCTTTATACATCAAAAAAAGGCGCCCGGCGCGGGGCGTCTTTTTGATTGCGAAGGGAGGATGCGATGGCCGAGGAAGAGTACGAAAAGCAGAACAAACGGATCGAGAAAGCGCTGTTCAGAGCGGCCACCGGGTATAAAATAAAGCTGAAAAGCACGGTCAAGGTGAAGGAGGAAACCAATAAGCCTGGCGCGGGCAAGGAAGCCGTCGAGCGGGTGGTGCCGGTGGTGGAGGAAAGGTACGTGGAGCCCAAGATCACGGCGGCCATGTTCTGGCTGAAGAGCCGGATGCCCGAAAAATGGGGCGGCGGGGAGAGGACGGCGAACGCGGCGGAGGATATGACGCCGGTGATCGAAGCGTACGCAGACCTGATCGAAAACCCGCTGCCCGGGCGCGAGCTGGAGGAAGGAGAGGATGAGCAGGATCCGCTATGCTCCGCTGACTGAAAAACAGGCGGCGTATATCCGGAAAAGCGCGGGCTGCTGGCTGAACGTGGCCGAGGGCGGCAAGCGCGCGGGAAAGAATATCATAAATCTCCTGGCCTGGGCGGCATGCCTGGACGCGCACCCCGACAAGCTGCACCTGGCCGCCGGGGTCACGCTGGGCAGCGCGAAGATGAACATACTGGACAGCAACGGCTTCGGGCTGCGCCACCTGTTTGGCGGGCGGTGCCGCGAGGGCCGGTACATGGCGCGGGAAGCGCTGTATATCGGGACGCGGACCGGAGAAAAGGTGGTGATCTTCGCCGGGGGCGGGCGCAGCTGCGACGCGGCGCTGATCAAGGGCAACAGCTACGGCAGCGCGTATATCACCGAGGTCAACGAGTGCCATCAGGGCTTCGTGCAGGAAGCGCTGGACCGCACGCTGGCGAGCCGGGACCGCAAGCTGTTCATGGACCTGAACCCCAAGCCGCCCCGGCATTGGTTTTACGCGGACTTTCTGGATTTCCAGCAGGCGCGGGCCGGGGAGGGGCTGAACTACGCGCATTTTACCGTGGCCGATAACCTGAGCATCAGCGATGAACAGCTGCGCGCGCTGCTGCGCACCTACGACAGGCGCGGCGTATGGTACAAGGCCGATATCCTGGGGCTGCGCACGGCCGCGAGCGGGCGCATCTATACCGGATGGAGCGAGCGCTGCCTGATCGGAAGCGAGGAGATCGCCAGGACCGAATATATCGCGCTCGCCGTCGGCGTGGACGTGGGCGGAACCGACGCGACCGCGGCCGCGCTGTGCGGCTTTACCGCCGGCTGGCGGGAAGTACACCTGATCGACGGGCTGTACCATAAACAGGGGATCAGCGACAGAATGAGCGAGGAGAAGTACGCGCGGATGATCGCCGACTGGCTGTGCCGCTGGGGGGAGGTTTTCCCGGCGCTCGGCGACGTGTATGTGGACAGCGCGGCCAAGCTGTTCCGCGCCGGGCTGCGGGACGAGATGCAGCGGCGCGGGCTTGCGCGCTTCAGCGTCAAGGGCTTCGGCAAGGGCGACGGCATCAATCAGCGCGTGAGCCTGAACGCCGCGCTGATCGACAGCGGCAGGTTCCGCGTGGCGGCGCACATGAAGCAGTGGATCCGCGCCTATGAGGACGCGGTATGGGACCCGGCGGCCTATGAAAAGGGCGAATGGGCAAGGCTCGACGACGGGAGCTTTCCCGTGGACTGCCTGGACAGCGCGGAGTACGGGTTCTATCCGTACCGGAGATATATCGTAGCGCTGCTACGCCTCCCTCCATTCAGCTTAGCCAGGGCGAAAAATCCATCCCAAATCTGATAATCTTTTATACTGAGAATAGTATAAAAAAGAGCAGGAAGAATGACGAGAGCGCGGAGCTCTCGAACGTTCCCCTTCCTGCTCTTCATTCATCCTGCGCAAATTGTTTCTTGGAACGCGAATAGACAAAAGGAGGGACAATGGACAGCATAAACGGATTCATGAGCCCGGCGGAGGCCTGGGAAGAGCTGACCGCGCGGCGGCGGGGATATTACGCGCAGTACGCGGCGGCGTTCAGCGGGGATCACGGCGAGCTTGCGCGGACGGCGGCGCCCGGGAGCTTTTGGAAGCGGGGCGGCAAGGTGAAGCTGCACGTGCCGGCGGCGGCCGATATCGCGGCGACCGGGGCGAGCCTGCTTTTCGGGCGCGAGCCGCGCTACGCGATCTATGACGAATCGCTGGGCGATACCGAGGAGGGCAGCCAGCGCAGGCTGGAGGCCGTGATCGACGGCAACAGCCTGAACCGCAAGCTGCACGAGGCGGCGGAATGCGCGGCGGCGGCGGGCGACGTGTTCCTGAAATGCCGCTACGACCGGGAGAACGCCGACATGCCGGTGATCGATATCGCCCGCGGCGAGGACGCGCTGCCGGAATACCGGCTGGGCAGGCTGCGGTGCATTCACTTTTTTACCGTGCTGAAAACCGACCGGAAAACCGGCAGGGTGTGGCGGGTGTACGAGCGCTACGCGCCCGGACGCATCACGACGGCGGCGTACCGGGGCGACAGCGGCAGGCTTGGCGAGGAGGACGCGGATACGCTGGAAGCGCTCGGGCTGACGCCCGAGGCCGCGCCGCCGGTGGACATGCTGCTGGCGGCGCACATCGCCAACGTGAAGCCCAGCCGCTCCTGGCGCGACAACGACAAGGGCCGCAGCGATCTTGAGGGGCTGCGCGACCTGATGGACAGCCTGGACGAGGTGTATACCAGCTGGATGCGGGATATCCGCCTGGCCAAGAGCCGACTGATCGTGCCGGCGGAATTCCTGAGGCGCAATCCCGCCGGGATGTTCGGCGAGAACCGGTATACCTACGATTTCGACGAGGACGTGGAAACGCTGGTGGCGCTGGATATCGGCGGCGACGGCGTGGAGCAGAAGATCACGCCCAGCCAGTTCGGCATACGCGCCCAGGAGCACGCGGCGACCTACGAGAGCACGCTGCGCGCGATACTGAGCATGGCGGGATACAGCCCGCAGACCTTCGGGCTGGACGTCGACGGCAGCGCGCAAAGCGGTACGGCGCGGCGGATCATGGAGAAAAAGAGCCTGGCGACCAACGCCAAGAAACAGGCGTACTGGAAAGCGCCGCTCGAGGACTTCCTCACCGCCGTGATGCACCTGGATAAGGCGCTGTATGGCAACGACGCCCTGCACAGCGACGACAGCGTGCGCGTGGAGCTGCGCGACCCCATGACCGGGGATGGCGCGGAGCTGGCCGGGGCCGTGAACCTGCTGCGCAGCGCGCGGGCGGCCAGCACCGAGACCATGGTGCGGCTGCTGCATCCCGATTGGAAGCAGAAGCAGGTGGACGAGGAGGCCGAGAGGATCAAGAACGAGACCGTTCCCTGAGCTTCCCGACGATATCAGCATAAAAACGCGGCGGCAGCGCCGCGGTTTTATGCTATTTCGCTTTTAAGGGCCGTGATGCAAATGGGGAATTAATACTATTCTCAATCTAAAATCTTATCATCGTCAACGTAGCGCTGCTACGCCTCCCTCCATTCAGCTTAGCCAGGGCGAAAAATCCATCCCAAATCTGATAATCTTTTATACTGAGAATAGTATAAGATCAGAGGGAACGACGAGGGCGCTGCCCTCGAGCTCCCGCCGGGGAGGGAAGCCTGTCCGGACCCCGGCTGCGACGGTAGCGGCGCAACTTGTCGAAAAAGCAACTTGCCGCTGTCAGTAGGATAGGGTGTGCCACCGCTCCCGGACAGGCCAGCTTCGCTGGCCAGACTGTGCGCGGAGCGCACAGGGAAAAGGAGAAAAATCGCCGATAAAACAAGCGAGCTTGTTTTTCGGTCAATTTTTCTCCTTTTCTATTGCCCGGGAGCTTGCTTGACCCCATAGGCCAAACAGGCGGAAGCAAGTCTGGTTTATGCTTTACGTCAAACGCCGGGATGGGTCCAGGGGGCGAAGTCCCCTGGCGCAGAGTTCGAGGCCGCGGAGGCCTCGAACGTTCCCTTTTCCCTCTCAATTCACCCTTCGCAAAATGGCTCATAGAAGAGAAATAGTGTTAGATTGCCCGACCGCGGGGCGATACGCGCGGGACTGCGACATGCCGGACGCGCCGGCCTATAAATGCGGATGCAGGAGGAAAGATGGACATTACGATGCTGAAGGAGCACCTGGGCGAGGAGCTGTACGCCCAGGCTGCGGAAAAACTGAACGCCGTGGACGGACTGCAGGTGATCGCCGCGCACGACGGCACCTGGCTGCCGAAAGCGCGGCTGGACGAGGAGATTGCCCGCCGGAAGGAATTGCAGAGCGCGCTGGACGGGATGGCCGGGAAGGTAAAGGACTGCGACGAGCTGCGCGCGCAGGTGGACGAGCTGACCAGGCGGCTGGAGAGCGGGGCGGCGCGGGAAGCGCTGCTGCGCGCCGGGGCCCGGGACGCGGACCTGGTGGCGAAGCTCCTGAGCGGCGAGGGCACGGCGGAGGAGCAGATCGCCGCGCTGAAGAAGCGGAGCCCCTATCTGTTTGAGGACGCGCCCGGGACGCGGGCCGGATTCGGCGGCGGCCAGCGGGCGCGCGCGGACGGCGGGCACGCCGACGTGAACGGCGCGATCCGCGCGGCGGCGGGAAGAGGAACGCGCGCTTTCCTCTGAGAGGGGAAGGCGTAAAAACAGTAAATGAAAAGGAGAGAAAAAGAAAATGAGCGCAAAACTGATTGACCGCACCGGAGCCGAGGTGCTGATCCCTGAGGAGCGCAGCCGGGAGATCCTGGCCGCGGTTCCCGAACAATCCATCGCCATGCGGCTGATGCGTCGCCTGCCCGACATGAGCAGCAAGACCCGCTCGATCCCGGTGGCGAGCTCGCTGCCCTCGGCGGAGTTCATCAACGGCGACACCGGGCTCAAGCCCACCACCGACATGGCGTGGGAGAACGTGAAGCTGACCGCCGAGGAGATCGCGGCCATCGTGGTGATCCCGGAGAACGTGCTGGACGACAGCGACTACGATATCTGGGCCAACGTGCTGCCGCGCATCAACGAGGCCATCGGAGCGGCCTTCGACAAGGCGGTGCTGTTTGGCACCGACAAGCCTGCGAGCTTCCCGGCGGGCATCGTGGCCGGCGCGGCCGCGGCGGGCAACACCCTGGCGCTGGACGGAAGCGAAAGCCTGTACCTGCAGCTGCTGGGCGAAGGCGGCCTGGCCTCCCTGGTGGAGGAGGACGGCTTCGTGCCCTCGGCGTATGTCGGCGCGATCGGCATGCGCAGCAAGCTGCGCGGCACGGTGGACGCCAACGGCCTGCCCATCTTCGGGCGCGCGCCCTACCGCGACGGCATGTTCGGCCGCGCGGCCTACGAGCTGGACGGCGCGGACATCTACTTCCCGAACAGCGGGGTGATGGACGCCGAACAGGCGCTGCTGATCGGCGGCGACTGGAGCCAGGCCGTATGGGCCATGCGCACCGACATCACGACCAAGCTGCTGACCGAGGCCGTGATCAGCGACGCCACCGGCAAGGTGCTGATCAACCTGGCCCAGCAGGACGCCGTGGCCCTGCGCGTGGTGTTCCGCGCCGGCTGGGCGCTGGCCAATCCCGTGAACCGCGTGAACGCGGACGCGGTCAGCCGGTATCCCTTTGCCGTGCTGACGCCCGAAAACTGAGCCAAAAACTGACGGTCTGCACGGGGAAGGGCGAAAGCCCTTCCCCGCTATGAGGAGGAAACCATGAACGATACCCACAACTGCGTGGCCGAGCCCGACGCGTGGGAGATGGAGCGGATGCGCGAGCGGATGTACGCCTTCTGCTTTCCCAATATTCCCCGCACGCTGGACGAGCAGGCGGCCTTTGAGCAGGCCGTGCGATTGCAGTACGCGCATGAGGAAACAGCGCGCGCGGCCCGGGAGGGCGTGCCGGACGGCGTGCAGGGATTCAGGATCGGCGATTTTCAGATGAGCTTTGCGGAGCGGCGCGGGAACGGTCCGCTGACGAACGCCACGGTCTGCCCGGCGGCGTACGGGCTGCTGCTGCGGCACGGGCTTTTGTACCGCGGGGCGGAGGGACGGCGCGTATGATCATTGATTTTTTGCTGCGTCAGCGGTGCGAGATCATGCCCTGGGCGGGCATGGAGCAGGGACGGGACGTATACGGCGAGACCGAAAGCCGGGCCTGCCGCCTGCAGGAGGGGCGGAAGCTGGAAAGCGAAGGCGGCGTGGACGGTACGGCCGACACCGCGCGGGCGGCGGCCCTGATGTTTTGCACCGGGGAGCCGATCCCGGCGCGCAGCCGGGTGCGCTGCGGGGACAAGGAATACACGGTGACGGCCTGCGCGGTCGCTCATGGGCTGGGGCAGGAGCACCTGGAGGTGACGCTGGTATGATCGGCTGGATGGCGAGGGGACTCAGGCGCGGCGCGCAGGGCGCGCTGGAAGCGCTGGCGGAAGCCTCGCGGGAGCGCGCGCCCAGGAAAAGCGGGAGCCTGCGGGCTTCCTGCCGGGTCGAGACAGACGCCGACGGGCGGGGCGGGCGCGTGAAATATACCGCGCCGTATGCCGCCGCGCAGCATGAGAACGCCGGGGTCAGACACCGGGACGGACAGGCGAAATACCTGGAGAGCGCGGCGAAGGACCCGGCGGTGCGCGAGCGGATGCTGTCGGCGCTTGCGGCGGGGCTGAAGGAGGAAACGCGGGGATGAATCTGCTGAAGGAAATGGCCCGCCACCTGGAGTTTGCGGGGTTCGGCGAGAGAGAACGGGATATTTTCTGGGGGCGCATGCCCGATTTGCCGGACGCCTGCGTGGCGGTTTTCAGCCCGGACAGCGCGCGGCCCGGCGCGGAGAACGGCGCGCGGGTGCAGATCGTGAACCGGGCGGAAAGTCCCGGGGCGGCCTATGAAACGGCCTGCGAGCTGGCGAACGCGCTGGACGGCTTTCACGGCTTCCTGGCCGGGGACGGGGCGGCGGCGAAGATCACCGTGCTGTCGGCGGCGTCCGGCATGGGCGGAGACGGGAAAAAGCGGGAAATGTACGCGGCGGAGCTTCGCGTGCTGTACGGAGAACAGGAGGAAGAAAGGTGAAGGGAAGAAAGAGCGGATGCCCGGCCAATATCCGGGACTGGCAGGTTTCGGCGCTGGACGGCGAGACGGGCAGCTGGGTGCGGATAAAGGGCCTGAAAACGCTGACGCGCACGGTGGACAGCGAGACGGCGGACGGCAGCGCCGGAACCGACCTGTGGGAGGAGCCCTATGTGACCAAGCGGTCCGTGACCGTGAAGCTGAGCGGCAAGGCCGTGGGCTGCGCGGCCAGCGGCGACGTCGATCCCGGCCAGCAGCTGCTGGACGATTACGCCCGCATGGCGGGCTGCATGGCCGACCTGACGGTGCGGTTCGTGGATCCTTACTGCCACGCGATGGAGGCCGATTTCATCGTGGCCTCGGCCGAAAAGGAAGCCGGCGAGAGCGAAAACGCGGTGGCCTGGGAGCTCAGGCAGGTGGGCGAGGCCGAAACGCTGCCCTACGTGCCGGTAAACGCCGTGGAAATGGAAGAGAGCGAAATCACGCTGCGCGTGGGCGAAAGCCGGGAGGCGAGGTTCTCCTTCGCGCCCGAGAACGCGAGCAACCGCCGCTTCCGGGTGACGGTGAACGGCGCGCGGGTGGCCGCGGTGTCGGAGATCGGCGAGGAGCGCTTTACGGTGACCGCGCTGGCGGCCGGAACGGCGACGATCGACGTGGTGAGCATGAACGGCCACAAAACGGCCCGGCTGACCGTGAACGCGGAGGAATAAGGTGGAAAACAGGACGCTGGATTTTGATCGGTTCCTGGCCGAAAAGCGCAGCGAATACGTGACGGTGACGGTGTTCGGAAGGCCGTACAGGGTGAAGCGCGAGATCCCCGCCCTGCTGCCCATCCTGCTGGCGCGGGCCGAGGAGACGTCGCCCGAAGCGCTGGGCCGCGCGCTGCTCAGGACGGGCGATATGCTGTTCGGCGCGGAAGCCGTGGACGCGTTCTGCCGCGAGGGGATGTCGGCGGGCGAATTGACGGCGTTGGTGGAAAAAACACTGGCGATGATCTGCGGCGGCGGCAAAGCGGCGGACAGCGAAACGCTGGACGACGAGGGAGGCCGGACGGCGGAAGGGCAAAGGGAACCCGCAAAAAAATAACGCTGCTCCATCTGTGGGACGCCGTCGAGGCTGATTTTATGCGGGAGTACGGCATCGACCTGATGGAGCGGATCGACGGGATGAGCTGGCGGCGGTTTTCGGCCCTGGCGCGCAATCTTTCGCCCTTCGGGGCGGCGGCGCGGCGGGCCGAACGGCTGCGCAGCGAATGGAAAACGGGAAACGACAGGGAAAGCGCGGAGGCGTTTTTTACGCAGATGCGGGGAGGTGAGTAAATGGCGCTGCAGGTAGGCGAGCTTTTTGCCAGCCTGACGGTGGACACCGACGGGGCGGAGCAGGCGATGGAGCGCATCCGCGCGATGGGCGAGGAAACGGCGGCGGCCCTTGGCAGGACGCTGGGCGGCGACGCGGGACAGCGGATCGCGGAAGAGCTTGCGGCCGGGGTGGCGGCTGAACTGAGCGCGGGAACGGGCGTCGGGATCGGCGGCGCGTTCGGCGAGGGCATCGCCCAGGGCATCAGAAGCATGCGCGGCAGCGTGCTTGCGGCCGCGTCCGGGCTTGCGGCCGAAGCGGGGCGGGTGCTGGAGCAGGCCATGCCGTCGGGCGCGGCCATGAAGGGGACGTCGGGCGGCTATGCGGCCGGGAGCGCCCCGGAGGCTTCGGCCCGGCAGACGGGAAACGAAGGCGCTTTCGCCTGGATGGTGGCGCAGGCGCTGGAGGGCGTGAGCGTGCGGCTAGACGGCAAAGCGGTGGGCAGCCTGGTCGCGCCCGCGGTGGGACAGGCCATCGCCGAGAACGTTGTATCCAGGAGGTATGGGACCGAATGAGGGAAGAAATCAGCTGCGCGCTGAACGGCGTGGATTTTGCCGGGCTCGATCCGCGGCTGTATATCCAGGACGTGGAAGAGCGCGTGAAAACCCGCGTGGACACGGCGGACCGCCGGGGCGGCGCGCGCCTGTGCGGCTGCCCGGAGCGGCTGTCGCTTTCGGTGACGCTGCGGTTCATGGTGAAGGAGCGCGACCGCGCGGCGCGGCAGAGCGTCGTGAGCCGCGTGAACGGCTGGGCGAAGGCGGGCTGGCTGACGCTGAGCACGCGGCCCGGCCTGCGCCTGTATGCGCATTGCACGCAGCCCGCCGACAGCGAAACGCTGCGCTGGAGCAGGGACATGCAGGTGACGTTCACCGCCTTTGACGCGCCCTGGTGGCAGGAGCGGTTCCCCGTGACGGCGGCGCTGCGCGGCGCGGAGGCGAGCGCGGCGCTGCGCCCCGCGGGCACGCGGTCCTGCGCGCTCGAGGCCGATATCCTGAACGAGTCCGGCGGGACGGTGAACCGGATATCGCTGGCCGTGAACGGGCAAAGCATGACGTTTGAGGGCGTCGCTCTGGCGGCGGGACGGCGGATGACGGTCGGACGCGACGAGCGCGGGCTTCTGTACGCCCGGGTCGACGGCGAGGGCAGGCTGGACCGGCGCACGGCGGACAGCGACGACGGTCTGACGCTATATCCGGCGCGGAACAATACCGTCGGCTTTTCGGCGGACGGCGTGTGCGCCGTGACGCTCAGCGCAAGGGGGGTGTACGATTGACGGGATACGCGATGCCGCGGCTTTTGCGGCCGGTACGGGAGAACGGAAGGACGGTCTGGCGGGAGGCCGCGCGGCTGCGGCCCTCGGCGCTCTCGGCGCAGATCAGCCTTTTTCCCCTGAGCCGCGCGGAAATGACGCTGGAACGCGGCGAAACCGAAGTGAACGTGCGCGATTACGTGCGGATCGACGGGCAGAACGGAATGCTGGGCGTTTTCCGCGTATCGTATATATCGACGGACGGCTTCGGGCGCAGGAACGTGCGGCTGGATCACGCGCTCTGCGCGCTTGGGGACGCGGCGGTGACCGGGGAGGAGCCCTTTGACGGCTCGGTGCGGCAGGCGCTGGAGCGGATACTGGCGGCGCAGCAGGGAGAAGTGTGCTGGCGGCTGGGCGAAGTGCAGGACGAGGGCGCGTACGCCGCCGAAAACCGTTTTGACAACGCCCTGCAATGCCTGACCGACCTGGCCAGGCGCGAGGACGGGTACTGTTTCGACTTCGACTGGAGTGATTTTCCCTGGACGCTGCGCTTTTTGCGGAAGAGCGACGCGGTGGCGACCGAATTCCGCCTGAGCCGGAACGCCGACAACTGCCGGATCACGCTGGACGACAGCGGCCTGTGCACGCGGCTGTACCTGGCCGTGGAGGACGGGGACACCGAACCTGTGTACGAAACATATGATGATACCGCCGCGCAGGCGCGATGGGGGATCGTGAGCAGGGCGCTGCGCCTGAACGCCGGGGAAGCGCCGGACCGCGCGGCCTGGGCGCGGGCGTATTTTGACAGGCATGCAAGGCCGGGCCTGCAGATCGAGATCGACGGGGCCGAACTGAACCGCCTGACCGGCGAACGGCTGGACCGGGTGCAATTGGGCGGCGTGTGCCGTGCCGCGCTGCCGGAATACGGCGCGGTGTTTGACGAGCGGATATTGACGGTGCGGTATCCCGACCTGGTGCGGCATCCCGACCGGGTGACCGTGCTGATGGCCGAAAAGCCCGCCGACGGCGCTTCACCCTTCGCCGCGCTGGGGCGGCGGACAAGCGCGGCGGAGCGCGCGCTGATCAAAGAACGGGTGGAGATCCGCGAAAACAAAACCCGCTGGATCGCGACCGACAGGCATCTGACCGAACAGGGCGAGATATTGCACGCCGCGGGCATTGCGCTTGACCCGCACGGCGTGTGGCTGTTCGCGAAGGAGGAAGGCGCGCTTGGAACCATGCACGCCGATCTCAGGGTGCAGGCCGGACAGATCAGCGCGAAGGCCGACTCAACGACCGTGGACGCTATGGGCGAACGCGTATCGAGCGTTGAACTCGATCTTGACGGCGACGCGGGCACGATCGGGCTGAAAGCGCGGGTGCAGACCGCCGAAGGGAACATCCGGCAGGCGCAGATCGATATCGACGGCGCGGAGAGCGCGATCACGCTGAAGGCCGACACCGTGACGGTGGACGCCGTGCGGACCGAGATCAGCAATCTGAAAACGGGCGTTACGACGGCGAGCTTTCTGAAGGCGTCCACGATGTCGTGCTCATCCTTCTACTTCGGCGGGTATACCGTCGGGACGAGAAACGTCAACATCAACGGAACGCTGTATACGCTGCTCGTCGGATTCGATTAAGGGGGACGCATGGACGCAAGACTGTACGCGCTGAGAAAGACGCTCAATGAAATAGAAGTTCACGGAAGCGAAAACCTGGATCGGCTGCTTGGCTG
>CACWLY010000095.1 GCA_902761825.1 uncultured Eubacteriales bacterium | reverse complement strand
GGTCGCTGCTGCGGATTACACTTGGAGGGGCTGCGGCCCCTCCAAACCACCCCGGGGTTTTCGGTTTCCCGGTATTCACTGTTGCTCGTTCTTTTATGAAAACCAATATACCTGTAAACAAAGAGGATATTGCAGATTGGCTTCTGCAACATCCCCTTTTTATGCCGCGATCTTTCAGCAAGCAAGCGGCAGAATCAAATGATTTATACTATTCTCAGTATAAAAGATTATCAGATTTAGGATGGATTTTTCGCCCTGGCTAAGCGGAGGCGTAGCAGCGCTACGTTGACCGGAATGAAGCAACGCCAAGACGGAAAAGACACCCAAAGATGATAAGATTTTAGATTGAGAATAGTATTACCTTCTGTCGTTCAGGTATCTGCCGTAATCGGCCAGGTTTTCGAGCGTGCGCCCGCAGCCGGTCGCAACGCAGGTCTGCGGGTTCTCGGCGACATGGCATTCCACTTTCAGCGCTGCGGTCACGGCGTCGGAAAGGCCGGTAAGCCGCGCGCCGCCGCCGGTAAGCATGATGCCGGCGTCGAAAACGTCGGCAGCCAATTCGGCGGGCGTATGCTCCAGCACGCCGTGGATGGCCTCGATCAGCGCCGTCAGCGGATCGTCGATGGCCTCGTAGATCTCGTCCGAGGTGATGCGCATCAGCTTGGGCAGGCCGCTGATCAGGTTGCGGCCCGTCACGTCCATATACATCTGCTCCCGCCGCGGCATGGCTCCGCCGATGGCGATCTTGAGCTCCTCCGCCGTCCGCTCGCCGATCAGCAGGTTATATTTTCTGCGCAGATAGCGGATAATGGCGTCGTCAAAATGATCCCCGCCCAGCTTTACGGCGTCGCTCACCACCACGCGCCCGGTGGACAGCACGGCGATATCGGTCATGCCCGCGCCGATGTCCACCACCATGGAGCCGTACACCTCGTTGATGTTCATATCCGCGCCGATGGCCGCCGCCACGGGACGGTCCAGCAGCTGGGTGCGGCGGACGCCCGCCTCGAACATAACGGCGGAAATATTGCGCTTTTCGTTCTCATTGATGCCGGAGGGCAGGGACAGTACGGCGCGGGGCCGCGAAAACATGCGCTTGCCGATGACCTGCACCACAAAATGATGCAGCATGCTGCTGGTCAGCTCAAAATCAGCCACCGAGCCTTCCCGCAGCGGGCGTATGGCCATGATGCCGCCGGGCGTGCGCCCGATCATGCGATACGCTTCCATGCCGATGGCGCGGATCACCCGGCTGTCGCGCTCCAGCGCCACCACGGCCGGCTCATCCAGCACGATCCCCCGGTTTCTGGCATAGATCACCACATTGGATGTGCCAAGATCAATGCCGATATCCGACACAGCTGCCATAAGTACCTTTCTCCTCCGTTGCCTTTTGATTAGGTATATATTCTACGCGTTTGCGGAATCTCCTCTATTTTTTCCAAAATAATGGTTTCAACCCACCACTTTCCCTTTTATTTTTGCTTGTCTTGTTCATCGATTCCCCACTTTTCCTGTTTTTCCGACAAATATCGGCGTTTGGTCGCCTCGCCGCCCAGCAGATGCCGGATCGCCTTGTGGTATTGCAGCTGGCCGCGCACTCTCCGGTAC
Organism: uncultured Eubacteriales bacterium; assembly: GCA_902761825.1. Classification (GTDB taxonomy): domain Bacteria; phylum Bacillota; class Clostridia; order Christensenellales; family Aristaeellaceae; genus SFMI01. Next base: position 6,552 of record CACWLY010000095.1, on the reverse strand, counting down.
AAGGCCCTGTCCAGCCGCTCGAGGCGCACCGTCAGCTCCCGATGCACCAGGCTTTTGCTGACGCCGAACCTCCGCGCGGTGCCGCGCACGGTATCTCCGGTAGATGCCAGATAGCGCGCCATTTCCAGGCAGCGGCGCGCCGCGTCCTCCCCCATTCCCCTTCCCCCTTCGCGCTGTTTTACCACAGCCTATGCGGGAGGGGGAGATATTATTATCTGTCGGGCTCCGCGGCCCAGAGCGTGCGGGTTCCAAGCACGTCCACAACGGAAATGGCCACCTGTCCGCGCAGCAGAGGCAGCTCCAGCAGCGTTTTGAGCTCCGGCGACTGCTTGCGGCGGGCGCTGGATACGTAGGTTTTGTACGCGCCGTCGCGCAGAAAGCCCACCGACCACTGATCGACGGCGTCCAGGCCCTCCACCTTCAGCCCTCTGGGGTGGAATACCGTCCCCTCCGGGATGCGCAGGGCGGCGTCGAAGCTTTTCAGCTCGATCGTATAATACCCGATGCCGGGCATCATGTCGGCCTCCAGCCGGGCGTCCGTGCGGTCGAAGGGCGTGCGGATCTCCAGCGTGGTGTCCAGCAGCCGCTTGCGGCAGACCGAGATCGCGTGCGGGCTGAGATCGACGCCCAGGAAGCGGCAGTCGTTCTCGGCCGCCGCGGCCAGCGTCGTGCCCGAGCCGCAGCAGAGATCGGCCACGATATCCCCCGGCCGCGTGCAGCAGCGCACGATGCGGTTCAGCAGCGCCAGCGGCTTCTGGGTGTCGTAGCCCGTGCGCTGGGGATCCTTTTGCTGAAGATGGCTCACGTCGGCCCATACGTCGTCGGGAAAAACGGGCTCGTCGTCGTAATAGGTATACAGCTTGCCGCCCGCCCTGATCGTGCGGCAGGGGCGGCCTTTTTCGTCCACCGTGCGGCGCATGTGGTTGCTGCGGTTGTCCCGCCGCGGCACCGCCACCCGGGTGATATCGAAATACAGCGAACGCGATTTCGCGTAAAACAGGATCACGTCATGCTTGCGGCTGAAATGCGTTTTCGCCCGCCCGCCGGACTGGTACGCCCAGATGATTTCATTGATGAAATTGCTTTCCTTGAAAATCTGGTCGCACAGGATGCGCGCGTGCGCGCTCATGCGGCTGTCCAGGTGCAAAAACAGCGCGCCGGTATCGCTCAGCAGATCGTAAGCCCGCTCCAGCATGCCGCGCAGCAGCTGCAAATACTGCGCGCGTCCGCCGGGAAAGCTGTCGGAATACGCGTTGAGCACCATGTTCGGCGTGCCCTCGGCCCAGCCTTTTTCGCCGATGCGCATTCGGAAGCTGAACTCGTCCCCCGTATAAAACGGCGGGTCCAGATAAACGCACTGCACGCGGCCCTGATAGGCCGAAAGATCAGCCGTGCGCGCGTCGCCCTGGATCAGCACGCCCCCGGCGCGGTCTCCCACGATCAGTTCCCGGTCTCCGTCGATCTGACGCCAGATCATGCCGTTCCTCCTTCACCACGTCCGCAGCCGCTTAAAATAAGCGGTCAGCGCCCTGAAATAAGCCCTGTGCTCTTCATACTGACACAGCATCCGCGCGCTCTCCAGCACCGCGCGGCCAAACGCGCCGTCCATTCCCCGCACGCCGTATTCGCTGAGCGGGCACACCGCGAAAGCGCGGGGATCGACCCGCACGCGCAGCCGTTCGCGCCCGTCCTCCGGCGCGAGCACCGGCGTCAACGGAAACATGCGGCAGGCCAGGGGCCGCTGCTCCCTGAGGCAGCTTCCCGCGCAGGTAAGCAGATTCATGCCCGGCATCACCGCGTCGTCGCGCGTGATCTCAAAGCCCGCGGGCAGCGGATCGTAGAGCGCTTCCTCGCCCGGGAAAAGCAGCATTCCGCCCTGGCCGTCCTCATCGCTCCGGCAGCAGGCGGCGCCGCACGTCCGCCCGCAATCCCGGCGCAGCGGGGTCACGTCCATCAGATGCTCCCGCGCCCAAACAACAGCGTCCAGCGCTCCCATGCCCTTTTCCTCCGATTTGATGTAATACGCGCGGGCGGGTATTGCATACCCCCGGCGTACACGCCGCCGGTGCGGGTTGCAATCAGGGGGAACGCCCCCTGATAACCCCCTCGAGCGCGTTTCGCTCTGCTTCTCAATTCCATGGCTGAACAGTTGCATATATTTAAGTATATCATATCCATCCTTTGATTGCAAACGGAACGGCGCTTGTATTATAATGAGTCCGTGATCTATCGCATTCCGAAAGGAGCCCGCCATGACCCTGCCCCTGCCCGGCCCCGTGCTGGAAGCGCTAAGCAGAATAACATCCCGCGGCCATGAAGCCTACGCCGTGGGCGGATGCGTGCGCGATTTGCTGCGCGGGATCAAGCCGCACGATTACGATATCTGCGCTTCCTGCGCTCCGGAAGAGATTCACGCCTGCTTCGCCGGGGAGCGGATGATCGATACCGGCATCCGGCACGGCACCGTCACCGTGCTGCTGCACGGCATGCCGCTGGAAATCACCGCGTTCCGCGCCGACGGCGATTACAGCGACGGGAGGCACCCGGACAGCGTGCGCTTTACCCGCAGCCTGGCGGAGGACCTGCGGCGGCGGGATTTCACCGTCAACGCCATGGCTTATCGTCCGGACAAGGGCGTTACCGATCTTTTCGGCGGCCGGCAGGACCTGCGGAACCGCGTCATCCGCTGCGTCGGCGACGCCGAAGCGCGCTTTACGGAGGACGCCCTGCGCATTCTGCGCGCGCTGCGCTTCGCCGCGCAATTGGACTTTACCATCGAGCCGTCCACGGCGCGGGCCATGCGCGCGCTGCGCGGGCGGCTGCAGCTTGTAAGCCGCGAGCGCGTCGCAGAGGAATTGCTGCGCATGCTGCGGTACCCCGCTGCCCCCGGAATACTGAACGCTTTTCCCGACGTTTTTTTCGCGGCGATGCCCGATTTTCCCCCGGAAGCGTTCGCTCCCGGCATATCGGCCCTGCGCGGTCTTCCGGGCGGCGATCCCGCGCTCGCGCTCGCCGCGCTGCTGCACGCCTGCGAAGACGACGCGCTGCGCCGCTGCCTGACCTCCCTGCGCCCCTCGAAGGCCCTGGAAGCGCAGGCCGTCCAGCTGGCCGGGAACTGCCGCGAACCGCTTGCGCAGGCCGAAGTCCCGCTTCTTCTGGCGCGGCTCGGAGAGGCGCAGACGGGCCGCCTGATCACGTTGCAGCGGGCCTGCGGCCTGCTGACGGAAGAAGAGGCGGAGCAGCGCGCGCTGCGCGTGCGGGACGCGCTGGACAAGGGGCTCCCGCTGACGCTTCGGCAATTGCCGGTCACAGGCAGCGACCTTATCGCGCTCGGCTTTTCCGGCCCGGCCGTCGGGCGCGCGCTCGAAGCGCTGCACAGGCTGGCGCTGACGGAAGGGCTGCCCTGCGAGAGAGAAGCGCTGCTGCGCCGGGCGGAAAGCATGCGCCCGGCCGAGCCCCCGCTTTCCTGACATGCCGCGCCGTTCTGAATAATAAAGAAACCGACAAGGAGGCCCCTATGCAGTACGATCAGATTTCCTATACGATGGGCATGATCACCGCCTTCTGCGAATGCGTAGCCGGCGGCTGCAAGCGCATGGCGCTGTCGCCGCCGCTGAATGGCAGCCTGTTTAACCAGGTGCGGCAGGAGGCCTATCGGTGCATCGAAAAGCACGGGCTGAAATATTATCACGAAAAAAACGAGGATCTTCCCGAAGACGAGCGCTTTCACTGGATCGTGATCGCGGCCCGGCAGGAGACCCTGAACGAATACGCGCAGCTTCGCGCCCAGGGGTTCAATCCCGCCAAATGGATGAAGCCCTTTTACGAGCTGCTCAGCTACAACGAGGCTGAATGCGTCCGCACCGGCTACGACGCATACAGGGAGGCGTTTTATGGAAATCAGGATACGCCCGGCGACTGAAGCCGATTATGAACCGATCAACCGCCTGCGCAGGCAGGTGAACGACCTGCACGTGCAGGGCAGGCCGGACATATTCAAGCCCGGGTTCTGCGAGGAATTGCGGGAGCATCTGCGCATGTATTATCTTTCGGAAAACAACGCCGTCCTGGTCGCCGAGGCCGACGGTCAGGCGGCCGGGTTCGTCATGGTGGATTATATCGACCGGCCCGAATCGCCCTACAACCTGGCCCGCCGCTTCTATCATGTGGCCGAGATCGGCGTGGACGCCGCCTTCCGCCGCAGGGGCGTCGCCACCGCCCTGCTCGATTACATGAAGGAGGACGCGCGCCGGCGCGGCTTTGACAGGATCGAGCTGGACGCCTGGGCTTTCAATCGGAACGCGCTGGCCTTTTATCAGGCCGCGGGCTTCCGCTGCTACCGGCGGTTCATGGAAATGTCCCTGCGGGACGGCGCGGAGCAAAGGGAAGCCGACGCCGCGGCAGCCTGCGTCGATCCGGCCGCCGTGCACCTGATCTGCGGCATGATCTGCAGCGGCAAGAGCACCTATGCCCGGCAGCTGGCGCAAAAAAAGAACGCGGTGATCCTCTCCAGCGACGACCTGACGGCCGCGCTGCCCTGCGATCACGACGCGTCCTATCCCGTCGTGCATGATTTCATGCTGCGCAAGGCGGCCGAGATCGCCCGCTGCGGGACCGACGTGATCCTGGACTGGGGCTTCTGGCAGCGCGAGCATCGCCGGGCGACGGCCGCGTTTTTCCGCAAAGCCGGCATACGCTGCCGCTGGTATTATATGGATACGCCGCCGGAGACGCTCCGGCGGCATGCGGAAAAACGGAACGCCTCCCGCGGCGAGGGTGAATTCTTCGTGGACGAGGGCTTGCTCAGCAAATGCCTTTCGCTGTTTGAAACGCCGGAAAAGGACGAAATAGACGTCTGGATCGCCTCGGAGGAATGACGCGCCGAGCGGGCGTCATTCCGTCCTTGTGAAGGCTTTCACCCGCGGATCGTTGAACACCTCTTCGGGCGCGCCCTCGGCCACGATCACGCCTTCGGCCATATAGACCACGCGGTCGGCGACCTCGCGGGCGAAGCTCATTTCATGGGTCACAACGATCATGGTGCGGCCCTCCACGGCCAGCCCGCGGATCACGGCCAGCACCTCCTGGGTCAGCTCGGGATCGAGCGCGCTGGTAGGCTCGTCAAAGCAGAGGATCTCGGGATCGAGCGCAAGGGCGCGGGCGATGGCCACGCGCTGCTGCTGTCCGCCCGAAAGCTGGAACGGATACGCGCTCTCCTTGTCCGAAAGCCCCACTTTTTTGAGCAGCGCCCGCGCGTACGCCCGGGCTTTTTCTTTGTTGCGCTTCAATACGCAGCACTGCGCTTCGGTCAGGTTGCGCAGCACGCTCATATGCGGGAACAGGTTGAAATTCTGAAACACATAGCCCATTTTGAGGCACAGGCGGCGCAGCTCCTTTTCGGGGGCGTACACGCCGTCCTTGACCAGCGGCTGACCGTCGATCTCGATGGTTCCGCCCTCCGCTTTTTCCAGGTTGTTCAGGCAGCGGAGCAGCGTGCTCTTGCCCGAGCCGCTCCGGCCGATGATGGCCACGGTCTCGCCCTGGTTCACCGACAGCGTGATATCCCGCAGCACGGAAAGACCGTCGAAGCCTTTGACCAAATGTTCTGCGCGCAGCATGGCGATCCCTCCCTTACTGATAGTAGCCGAGTTTGCGCTCCACCAGCCTGCAAGCCTGCTCGGTAATGCCGTTGAACAGCAGGTACATCAGCATGGCGAGGATATACGGCTCGATGGAAGAGGAAGTGCTCACGTGCTTTTTCGCCAGGCTCATCAGCTCGGTCACGGCGATCGTGCTGGCCAGGGCGGTATCCTTGACCAGCGTGATCACCTCGTTGGTCACCGGCAGCAGCACGCGCTTGCACACCTGCGGCAGCACCACGCGGAAAAAGGTCTGCGCCCTGCTCATGCCCAGCACCTGCCCGGCCTCCCACTGGCCCACGGGGATCGACTGGATGCCGCCGCGGAATATCTCGGCGAAATACGCCGCATAATTGACGGTGAAGGCCACGATGGCCGCCGTGAAGCGGTCGAAGGAGAACGGCAGGATCTTGGGCAGCAGAAAATAGATGAACATGACCTGCAGCATCAGCGGCGTTCCGCGCATCACATAAATATACACCGAGATCGGCGCGCGCAGGATGGCGTGTTTGCTCATGCGGCCCTTGGCGACCAGCATGCCCAGCGGAATGGACAGGATCAGCGTCAGCGCGAATATGCGCAGCGTCACCGAAAGCCCCTGCAGCAGGATCTGCATCAGGTTCCACAGCTTTTCGGGATTATTGAAGTATTTCATGCGGAAAACTCCTTTGATACTATCTATTTGCGTTCTAAGAGCCAATTCATGAAGGGTAAATGAAGACACAAAAGAGAACGTTCGAGAGCTGCTCGCTCTCGAGCTCTTCGCCAGGGCCCGCTTGAGTCCGGGGCCTTCCGGCCCGTTTCGCGGAAATTCGGGGCTTTTTGTCTTAATTTACCATTCACATCATGGCTCTTAAAAGATTGATAGATGCGGAGCGGATTTTTCTCTCTGGCTAAGCTGAACGCAGGAAGG
>CACWLY010000094.1 GCA_902761825.1 uncultured Eubacteriales bacterium | reverse complement strand
GGCAGGCTAAGGGCGGGCAATCCGCAGATTGCCGCCCGCAACCCGCGCTTCCCGCAGGGAGTAGCGCGGGGCGAGCCAGAAGAAAGCGCGTATTTCCTGTCTGTTTCGCGGAAACTTGGCGATTCTTGTCTTATTTTCCTATTTGCATCATGGCTCTTAGAACGCAAATCATATGAAACGGGGCGAACGGGACGGATGCCGCGAGGAAACGCCGGGCTTGTGTGCCGCGTCCGGCGCGGAGGTTCAGTCCGCCGTTCTGCGGATATACGCCGTGATTTGGGAAATCCTGCCGTCGCGCACGGCCAGGGCGGCGTCGCCGCGGAGACGGTCGCCGGGGTATTCGACGCCGTCGGCGACGATGCGCTCCACGGCGTACCGGCCGGGGATCAGGCTGCCCGGACCGTCCGCGATATATTTCACGCGGCAGCGGCCCAGGAAGACGGCCTCGATTTCGCCGCTCGCGGGCACCAGCCGGGCGGGCAGCATGGGCGAGAAGCGCAGCGTTATTTCGCCGTCCTCCAGCGTGAACGGCGCGGGGCCGAACATCATGTGCTGCCACAGCGAGAGGAATTCGACCGTGCTGCCCGACAAGCGGGCGACGAAGCCCCGGCCGTGATACGCGGGATTGGGGTTGGCGCTGCTGGCGATGAAGGACACGTTTTCATAGGGCGAGCGCCCGTATACCGCCGGGTCCATGAAGGGCACCAGCGCGGTATCGGCGGCCTGCTCGTATTCGCCGTACAGGCCGGAGCGCAGCAGCTCCAGCAGGTATTTGTATTCCATGTGCAGCCAGACCGATTCATTTTCCAGCCAGCCGGGCGTGAAGCAGCGCGTGCGCCCGGCCTCGTAGGTCAGCCGCTCCAGGCTTTCGTTCACCTTGAACATGCGCAGCTTCCTGTCGTACAGCCCGCTTTCGCGCACGCGGGCAGCCATCCGGCGCTTTTCCCCGGGGGAAGCGTCCAGCTTGAGCCAGCGCGTCGGCCCCTCCAGGAACAGCGGCAGCGGCCGCGCCTCGCCCGAGGGGAACATCAGATAGGTCGGGCAGACGCCGTCGCCCATATCGACGGCCTTTTTCAGGCCCTCGCGCACGGGGGCTTCGAGCGCGCGCAGCAAGCCCGCGGCCTCGCGGGCGGTCATGACGGTCTTGCCGCCGGATACGCCGAAGGCCGTTTTCTCGCGGTATTCCTCGCGCAGGCGGTTTGCCTGCTTCCAGCGCGCTTCGGCGTCGCCCTCCATCTGCGACAGCGCGATCAGCAGGTCGGCCATCTCGTCGTAGAGCACCACCTCGCCGTCGCTCTCCTCCAGCGCTCTGGCCGTAAAGGCAAGCAAGCGGCTGAGCTCGCAGGTTTCGGCCACCGACGAGCCCCACAGCGCGGGCAGACCGTTCAGCGCGTCGTACCAGCCGGGCTTTCCGCCCTCCATTTCAACGCCGACGCCCGCCTTGTCGAGCGTCGCATACTTGATCGCGCACAGAAGGATCATCTTTTCGATCAGCGTGCTGTACGCCGTCTCGCCCTCGCCGAAGTCCTCGCGCATCCATTTGTGGCCGACGCCCGCCTTGAGCTCCATATCCAGGAACTTCGTCTGCCGCAGGGCGCCGTTTCTGTTTTCCGCGCGCTTTTCCCGCGGCAGCACGAACGCGCGCGTCTCGTACCAGGGATAATCGGCCTCGCCGAAGAGCAGCTCTTCCTTCTTTTCGGGCCAGACGGCCAGGAAGCTCTCGATCAGGTCCAGGCTGTAGGTCCAGTGGTCGGTCCAGTAGCCCTCCGCGAAGGTGGCGTTGGGCTCGGCTGCGGCGCGGGCCAGCACGCCGTTTGTGAATTCGGCCGCGCTGACGCCGTTCAGCCGCCAGCCCTCGGCCGCCATCGCCAGACGGCCCGGCGTGAAATCGCCGGAAAGCAGCGCCCGGGCCTCCTCGCGGTCGGCTTCGGCCACGCGGGAAAGCTCTTCCTCCAAATCAGTAACGCGGAAGGTCATGCGGTCGATGACCAGCGGGTTATAGCCGTCGCTCTGCAAAAGGCTGAAGAACAGCCGGATATCGGCCTCCCCCACCCAGGGATGGAACAGCACGTCGCAGCGGCGGTTCTGGCACACGTCGCGGAAATTGCCGTTGCCCTGGCTGAAATACTCGGGCGACATGACGAAATAGTTGTATTCGCGCTCGGGATCGCCGTGCTTGCGGGAATACAGGTAGAAGATGTTCTGCCTGTCCCCCTCGGCGAAGCGGATGGGCTCGCCGCCGCGCAGCAGATTGTCCAGGTAGCTCTGGCGGGCGTAGGCGTCGAAGACCGGGTCGGCGGTCGCGCCGTCGATCACGGCGGTCAGCGCGGCGGTGAGCGCGCGGGCCTCCTTGCGCCGGGCGCCGAACCAGGCGGCGTCGCGGGGCTGGCTGACGAAATCGTGATACAGCGCCTTGCTCCCGGCCTGGCCGTACAGCTCGTACACCGTCAGGCTTTCGCCCGCGCCCAGCCTCGCCTGCCGCCGGAAAAAGGCGCAGGGGAAGATATTGGAGGCCGCCTGCCGCCGCAGGCGTTCGTCGAAGTCCGGGGCCATGAAGCCCAGGGGCTTTTCCAGCGCGGTATCATAACCGAATACGGTCTCGGGGTCGGCGGCCACGGGCAGCCGTTCGCCGTTTTCCGTCAGGCCCAGGGCGAAATTGCCGCCCTCCACCGCCGTCACCACGGCGGTATCGCCCATGCTGGCCCGCACGCGGTAGAAAGGCGCGCCGGTGTCGGCGTCCTCCACCTGCATCCAGGCCTTCGACAGCTGGGCCATGTTCTTGAGCGAATCCTGGCTTACGCCGTAGGGGACCAGCGCGGGCATGCCGTCCAGCAGGTCGATGTCGGCGTCCCGGCCGAGGTTGGTCACCGTGACGCGGCGCGCCAGCGCGCCGACTTTGCAGCCGGGCAGCACGAAATAGACGACCTCAACCGAGGTTTCGCCGTCGCTCCAGCGCAGCGTCAGCTCGTTGGGCATGATCTCCATATCGGCGCGGCCGCCCGCGAAGGCCTCCGTAACCGCGCCGTCCCGGCGGATAAACGTGCGGAAGCCCGTGCGCTGCACGTTCTGATAGGCGTTATGCGCGGCGCTGAACTCCATGATCGCGTGGTCCTTGTCGCGGATGCCGAAGCTGCACACCGCCTGGCCGCGGTTGTTGTAATAGCACCATACCGGGATGCCGCGCTCCCCGGCAATGCCGGGAAGGAAGCTGGAAAACGTGGGTTTGCGGGCGTAATCGTTTATGACAAAGGCGTCCTGTTTCATGGCTCAGCCCTCCAGTTCAATATCGATGCAGGCGGTTTTCGCGTTTCGGATCGCTTCCCGGGACAGCGGCTGGGAGACTTCCTCGCCGTCCAGCAGCACGCGGGCGACGGTTTTTCCGGGCCCGTGGCAGCGCACCAGCGCTTCGCGGCCCGCGATCATGCAGCGGACGGACGATACGCCCTGCGCGTCGAACCATTCCGGCGGCAGCTGCGGCGAAAAGCGCACGCCCTCCGGGCTGCCCTGCACGCCCCATACCCGCGTGATCAGGCTCAGCATCAGCCAGCTGCCCGCCCCGGTCAGATAGGGATACATGCCGCGGCCGCGGGGATCGAAGTACTCGGGAATGCCGGGATAGACGCGGCTGACCGGCGTATCCATGCTGCGGGCGATCAGCGCCCTGAGCGCCTTGAGCCCGGCGGCGGTTTTGCCGCGGGAGAGCAGGGCGTACGCGTACATCACGGACATATGGCAGAACACCGCGCCGTTTTCCTTGTGGCCGTAGGCGAAGCCGAACTGCCGTCCGAGCGGCGGGAAATTATCGCCGAAGTTCTCGTTCAGGCAGTAGCCGCCGCGCTTTTCGTCGTAAAGCCGCGCGTCCGCCGCGCGGATGATGGCGTCGGCCCGCTCCGCGTCCGCCGCGCCGCCCATCAGGGCGAACACCTGGCCGGTCAGCATCATGCGGCGCACCGGCTCGGCGTTGTTGTCGTAATAGCTGTTCATCCAGCCCTCGGGCGTGAACTCCTGCCGCCGCAGAAGATCGGTCAGGAAATCGCCCAGCGCGTCCAGCGCGCAGGCGACGCGCGAGGTTTCGGTCTCAATTTCCCGCGCCCGCTCCTCGCAGACCGCCTCATAACGCAGACGCGCGGCGTTGCGGTCGCCCGCGGGATCGCTGAAGAGCAGCCCGCGGAAGGCGGAATCGAGCGCGAGCGTCTTCGTCCCCGCTTTTTCCAGCGCGCGGCACAGCGCCGCGAGGATATGCAGATTGCCCGCGTAGGCCGCGGTAAAGGCCACGCTTTCGCCGCGCTGCGCGGCCATATCGAGCGCGTCGTTCCAGTCCGCGCCGCGCAGGCGGATGCAGCCGTGCTCGCCGGCGTCGAAGCAGGCGGTCACGTTCTGCGTGAGCAGATGCTCCAGCACCGTGCTTTCTCCCAGCCGGGACGAGGCGGGCATTTCATCGGCCAGCCGTTCCCCGCGCATTTTGCGCCTGTCGCAGAACCAGGGCTGTTTTTCCAGCAGGATCGACAGATCGCCGGTCTGGCCGACGTATTCGTTCACCGTCAGCAGCGGCCAGCAGCCGTGATCCATCCACACGCGCACGATGTTGTTGCGGTCGGCGATAAACTCGCCGGGCTTCGCGCCGATGATGGTGGCGTTCGTTCCGTCGGCGCGCACGCCCGCAAAATAGCTGACCAGGTCGCCGCGCACGCCCGCGGGATCGCGCAGGATCAGCGCCAGCGAATCCTGCCACAGGTCGCGCCAGCCGCGGCCGCCGCGGCCGTAATCGTGATGGGGCAGGAAGCTGCACCCGCAGATGCGCCGAAGCTCGGGCTGCACGGCCACCCAGCGCAGCCAGCCGTCCAGCGCTGGATCGCCGGTGGAAAAGACCGCCGCGCCCACGCCTTGCCAGTGCTTCCGGGTTTTTCCGAGCGCGTCTTCAAAGGCCGCGGGCGAAAGGAAGCGCCTGCCGTCGCCGTTGACGCCCAGCGCGATGAACCAGCTTCTGCCCTCCCCCGGCCCGAGCGTACAGGGCGCGAACCGCAGGGCGGCGGCCATTTCATAGCCCTCGCTCCTCTCCCCGGCGCGCAGCCAGGGGCCGTCGTCGATGAGCGCCTGCGGCCAGTCCCAGCCGACCGCGCCCACGTAATCCTCCACCGGGCCCAGGCAGCCGACGGGGCCTTCGCCGTTTTCGTCCAGCCCGCAGACGGTATACGTGTTTTCGCCCGGCTTGTGCCCGCGCTCGTCGAAGGTCATGGTGGGCCGGAGCGCCACGCCGCAGTCCGTCACGGTCAGCCGGTTCAGCAGGCTGGTGACGTGCCGGTGGTCGCGGATGTTGTCGGCGCTGCGGCCGTACAGCGGGAAGGCCGCCGTCGGGATGAAGGCCAAGGGCGACGCGCTTTCGTTCGTCACGGTGACGCGCAGCATCTCGGCCTGCTCGCTTTCGGCGGGGACGAACGCCAGGATATCGGCGCGAACGCCCAGGCGGGCGTTCTGCCGCCGCGTTTCATACCACAGCAATCCGCCGCGCGCGGTACAGGTTTCTTCATTATTATAACGTTTTGCCTGCTGGGCGGCGCTGACGCCCGCGGCGCTCCACAGTTCGCCGTCCGGCAGCCGCAGCCAGAAATTGCGCCCCGCGCGGCTCTCGTGCAGCGTTTCGATGCTTGCCGGAGGCAAAAGGAAGCTGTTCTGCCCGGTCTTGCAGTCGCCCGCCCAGCGGGACGTGACGCTGCTGATCATGCCCGCGGCGTTCACCAGGGGAAATACCATTCCGGGCGCGCGGTCGGCGTCGCGCAGGATAAAATCGCCCGCCGCGCCGCTGTATTCGATCTGCGGCATATTTCATCATTTCTCCCCGTTTTTTGTTTGATTATACCATGCGCCGCGCGGAGCGTCAACGAGAAGCGGGGGCGGGGACCGGCGCGGAACAATATTTCTTTCCGCGCGTTTTTTCATGAATTATACGGTTGACATTTTGCCAAATCGGGGTTATACTGTGATCGAAAACGTTTTAGTACGTATAACTGCATGGGGAGGGCCGTTCATGAACGTTACGATCAAAGATCTGGCTGAATACTGCGGCCTTTCCATGTCCGCCGTCAGCAAGGCGCTCAACGGGTACAGCGACATCAGCGACGCCACGCGCGTGGCGGTGCTCAAGGCCGCCAAGGAGCTGGATTACCACCCCAACGCCCACGCCCGCGCGCTCAAATCGGGCCGCAGCTACAACCTGGGCGTGCTGTTCAGCGACGACAGCCAGAGCGGGCTGACCCATCCCTTCTTCTCCGTGGTGCTGGAATACTTCAAGCGCGAAGCGGAGCAGAGCGGCTACGACATCACCTTTATCGGCCACCGCATGGGCAGCGGGCGCATCACCTATCTGGATCACTGCCGCTACCGCGAGGTGGACGGCGTGTGCATGGCCTGCACCAACTGGGAGGAGCCCGAGGCAATCGAGCTGGCCAACAGCGGCATCCCGGTGGTCACCATCGACCAGATCATCGGCGATCTGCCCTACGTGGAATCGGACAACGTATCGGGCATGCGGCAGCTGATGGAATACATTTTCAGCATGGGCCACCGGAAAATCGCCTACCTGTACGGCGACAAGAACACGGTCACGGGCGTGCGCCTGAACGCCTTCTGGGACATGATCCGCGAGCAGGGCATCGAGATCCCGCCCGAATACCTGATCTGCTGCGAATACACCCGGCCTTCCCAGGTGTACAAGGCCACCGTGCGGCTGCTGGAAATGCCCGACCGGCCCACCTGCGTCATGGTGTGCGACGATTACGCCGCCGCGGGCGCCCTGCGGGCGGTGAGCGAGGCCGGGCTGCGCGTGCCGGAGGATATCTCGATCACGGGCTTCGACGGCATCGAGCAGATGCAGTCCTTCCATCCGCGGCTCACAACGGTATACCAGGACGCGCCGCGCATCGGCCGGGAAGCCGCGCGCAAGCTGATCGCCCGCGTCGAGGGCCAGGCCTACGACACGGCCACCAGCGTGCCCAGCCGCCTGATCCGCGGCGAAACGCTGAAGCGGCTTAACTAAAACGTTTGAAATTTTTCATCAAAAAATACAAAAAACCGGTTTACTTTTTGGAATCGCTGTGTTACAATATCTTCGTTGGCAAAATAAAACGTTTTAGTGGGCAATATTCGCCCATATTAACGCGTCTCTTCACGGCGTACGCGCCGTTGAGAAAATAGCGGTCAAACCGCAAAATTAAAAGGAGGCACCCCACTATGAAGAAGGCTCTTGCTATGGTCCTGGCCGTCGTGATGCTGCTTGGCTGCGTCAGCTTCGCCAGCGCCGAAGAGAAGATCAAGCTGGTCGTTTGGTCTTTCACCAACGAGCTGCAGGGCATGATCGAAAAGTATTATCTGCCCGAACATCCTGAACTGGAGATCGAATTCCAGATCTATCCCACCGACGGCAACGCCTACACCACCAAGGTTGACAACCTGCTGGGCGCCAACGCCACCAGCGATGAAGCTCCCGATATTTTCACCCTGGAAGCTGCGTTCGTGAAGCACTATGTCGAGTCCGATTGGACCGGCGATCTGAAGACCATCGGCTTCACCGATGAAGAGCTGGCCACCGCCTTCCCCGTGATGGCGCAGATCGGCGCCAACGCTGCCGGCGTCCAGAAGGGCCTGTCCTGGCAGTCCACCCCCGGCGTCCTGATGTATCGTGCTTCCCTGGCTGAGAAGTACCTGGGCGTCACCACCCCCGAAGAGATGCAGGAGAAGGTAAAGGATTGGGATACCTTCCTGGAGACCGCCGAAGAGCTGAAGGAAGCTTCTGAAGGCGCCTGCAAGATGGTCATCGGCTCCGGCGACATCTGGAACGCTTATCAGTATCAGCGCGCTGAGGGCTGGGTCGTGGATGGCAAGCTGGTCATCGACGATGAGCTGCTCGACTTCGAAGAGCTGTGCAAGACCCTGGAAGAAGACGACCTGACCCACAAGGGC
>CACWLY010000093.1 GCA_902761825.1 uncultured Eubacteriales bacterium | reverse complement strand
GACTTTTGACGACATCGCGCTGTTCGCCAAGCACGTCGGCCCCAACGTGCGCATCAAGGCTTCCGGCGGCATCTCCACGCTGGAGGACGCCGAGCGCTTTGTGGAGCTGGGCGCCGTCCGCCTGGGCACCAGCCGCATCATCAAGCTGCTGCAGGCGCAGCAGAAATGAGGAAAAAGCCATGAAACAGAAGATCACGGTTTTCGGCAGCTTTGTGGTGGACCTGATGGCCCGCACGCCCCATCTGCCCGCTCCAGGCGAGACGGTGAAGGGCAGCTTCTTCAAGCAGGGCGCGGGCGGCAAGGGCTTCAACCAGGGCATCGCGGCCCATAAGACCGGCGCGGACGTGGCCATGATCACCAAACTGGGCCGCGACAGCCTGGCCGGCGTGGCCACCGACGCCATGGACGCCGTGGGCATGCCCAAGGATTACCTGTTCTTTAACGATACCGCCCCCACCGGCGTGGCGCTGATCATGGTGGACGAAAACAGCAGCCAGAACGAGATCGTCATCGTGCCCGGCGCCTGCGCCACCATCACCGACGCGGACATTGCCTCTGTGGAAAAGCGCATCAAGGAATCCGCCTACGTGCTTTTGCAGTTGGAGGTCAACCAGGACGCCAATGAAAAGGTGGCCCGTCTGGCCAAGGAAAACGGCGTGCGTGTGATCGTGAACACCGCGCCCTATCAGCCCGTGACCGATGCATTCCTGAACGGCTGCTATCTGGTCACCCCCAACGAGGTGGAGGCCGAGGAACTGACCGGCGTGCCCGTGGACAGCCTGGAGAGCGCGGACCGCGCGGCCAAGGTCTTCCTGGAAAAGGGCGTGCAGAACGTGCTGATCACCCTGGGCGGGCGCGGCGTATACGTCTGCAGCGAGGGCAAGAGCGAGATCATCCCCGCTTTCAAGGTCAACGCCATCGATACCACCGGCGCGGGCGATGCCTTCAACGGCGGATTGCTGACCGCCCTGGCCGAAGGCAAGAACCTGCATGACGCCGCCTGCTTCGCCAATGCGGTGGCCGCCATCTCGGTGCAGCGCATCGGCACCACGCCCTCCATGCCCACCCGCGAAGAGGTGGACGCCTTCCTGCGGGAGCATTGATAAAATCGCACTATATATTAAAGGAGGTTTTTCGATATGCTCAGAGGTATTCCCGAGATCATCGGTTCCGATCTGCTCAAGGCGCTGGCGGATACCGGCCATGGTGACCTGATCGTTATCGCGGACCACTTCTATCCGCCGATCACCAAGTCCCCCAACGCGGTCAGCATCCAGGCCAAGGGCGTGGGCGCTGCCCAGATGGTGGATGCCATCCTGAAGCTGGTGCCCCTGGATGTGGAATACGAAAAGTATCCGATCCAGTACATGGTGCCCGATAAGGACAGCGGCGTGGTGCTGGAAAGCTCTCCCGTATGGGACGGCGTGAAGGAAGCCGTGAAGAACAACGGCTATGACGTGAGCTGCGTGGGCGAGATCGAGCGCACCAAGTTCTATGAGAAGGCCGGCCGCGCCTATGTGACCGTCTGCACCAGTGAAACCAAGCCCTACGGCTGCATCATCCTGCAGAAGGGCGTCATGTAATATCCTGAACTGCCGCTGTCTCCGGACGGCTGCAAATAAACAACATTTCATGAAGGAGGAACTATCATGAAAAAGCTCATTACCCTGGCTTTGGTTCTGATGATGGCCCTGTCCCTGGTCGGCACCGCGTTCGCGGCCGACAGCTATGACATCATCTACCTCACCCCCTCCACCGCCTCCGCGTTCTGGAGCCAGGTGGAAGTCGGCATCCTGCAGGCCAAGGCTGACCTGGAGAAGGAGCTGGGCATCACCATCAACTACTCCTGCGTAGGCCCCGCCGAGGAACAGCAGACCGAGCAGTACATCACCGCGTTTGAAAACGCCATCGCCCAGATGCCTGCCGCCATCGTGACCGCCACCCTGTCCATCGATTCCACCGTTCCCAAGGCCCGTGAAGCCACCGAAGCCGGCATCGTGCTGAACTTCGTCAACTGCGGCCTGGGCGTGGGCGACGACGGCGCGCATGCCGAGACCTATAACGAGTTCTACTATTGCTCCAACGACACCATCGGCGAGCTGGCCGGCCAGGCCTTCATCAAGGCTCTGCAGGACAAGGGCATGGCGCTGGACAAGGGCACCATCGGCATCAACATGAACGTTGAGAACGAAGCCCTGAACCACCGCATCCAGGCGTTCCGCGACTACATGACCGCCAACGCCCCCGCCCTGGTGCAGACCGAAACCTACTACAACAACAACGTGGTTGAAAAGAGCCAGACCAACGCCGAAAACATCATTGCCACCTATGGCGATGAGCTGATCGGCATGTACAGCGGCAACAACATCACCTGCGACGGCGTGTGCAACGCTGTGCGCGCTGCCGACAAGAAGGACGGCTTCGTCTCCGTGGGCGTGGACTCCGACGATATCGAGATCCAGGCGCTGCGCGACGGCTATCTGTCCGCCATCATCGTGCAGAATGCTTACGAGCAGGGCTATAAGTGCATGGAGAACGCCATCCGCACGGTCGTGACCGGCACCAACCCCGAGGAAGCCAAGCAGGTTAACTGCCCGCCCGTCATCGTGACCCTGGACAACATCGACAGCGAGGAAATCAACTTCATCATGAATCCCCAGCTGGCCAACTGATCCATTCCATCCGGTGCGGCGACGGCAGCGGCCTTCGCCGCACCCTGTTTCTTCCGGGAAGCGCAGATCCCCCGGGAGCTCCGGCTTTTCGGGGGCTGCGCGCCTCCCTTCGCCCCCGATGAAAACCACCAACGAAATGAGGGTGAAACATTTGCAGGACACGATTCTGAAAATCGAGCACGTCAGCAAATTCTATCCCGGCGTTACAGCGCTGAACGACGTGAGCTTTGAGATCAAAAAGGGAGAAGTTCACGCACTGTGCGGCGAGAATGGCGCGGGAAAATCCACGCTGATCAAATGCATCATGGGCGTGGAACACCAGGATCAGGGAACCATCACCATGAATTACAACGGTGAATGGATCACCAACAGCAGCGCCGTGGAAAGCCAGGCGCACGGCGTGTTTGCCAACTACCAGAGCGTTACCATCGCTCCCGACCTGAGCATTGCCGAAAACTATTTCCTGGGCTGCCAGCCGAAAAAGAACGGTCTGGTGGACTGGCGCAGGATGGCGGAGGAAAGCCAGCGCGTAATCGACAAGTTTGAAATGAAGGTCGATCCCCGCGCCAAGATCCGCGAGCTGACCATCGCCATGCAGGCCATGGTTACCATCAGCAAGATCTCCATTAACGACGACATCAGGCTTGTCATTCTGGACGAACCCACGGCCCTCCTGGAGAATGACAAGGTGGAAATACTGTTCCGGTTTGTACGCGAACTCAAGGAGCGCGGCGTCAGCGTGATCTACATTTCCCACCGTTTGGAGGAAGTGATCGAAATCTGCGACACCGTGACCATTCTCAAGGACGGTACCTATGTGAACACCCTGCCCGTATCCGAGGTGGATAAGGACAAGCTGATCGCCATGATGGTGGGCCGCCCCATGAGCGATATTTACAACATCGAGCATTTCAAGCCGGGCGAAGAGCTGCTGCGGGTGGAAAATTTTTCGGACAGCAGCCATTTCCGCGACATTAGCTTTACGCTGCACCGCGGCGAGATCCTGGGCTTCGTAGGCCTGGTGGGCGCGGGGCGCAGCGAGATCATGCGCGCCGTGACCGGCGTGGAAAAGCGCCTGACCGGCGACGTATACATCAACGGCAAGAAAACGCAGATCCGCAATCCCAGCGACGCCCTGCGCCACGGCATCGGCTTTTTGACGGAAGACCGCAAAGCCGACGGCTGCGCCCTGGGGCTTTCCATTAAAAAGAATATCAATATGAGTTCGCTGGATATGATCAGCAAGCTGGGATTCGTCAACCTGCGCAAGGAGGCCAAACGCGCGGCGGAGTTCAGCCGCGACGTGAACGTTAAGACGCCTTCTATCGAGCAGCTGGTGGGCAATCTGTCCGGCGGCAACCAGCAGAAGGTGGTCATCGCCAAGCTGCTGTGCCGCGATCCCGATATCCTGATCTTTGACGAGCCCACCGTGGGCATCGACGTGGGCGCGAAGCAGGAGATCTATAAGCTGATCGAACGCCTGACGGCGCAGGGCCGCGGCGTGATCCTGATTTCATCCTATCTGCCCGAGGTGATGGGCCTGTCCGACCGGCTGATCGTGATGGCCCAGGGAAAGATCACCGCAGAGTTTGATTCCGAAGCGCTTAAGACGCTGACCGAAGAAGAGGTCCTGCGCAAGGCCTCCATTGAACAGTGAGGAGAAAAGCCATGACGAACGACAGGAAAGTAAAATCCCCCGGAATGATCAGCCAGGTGCTCAAACGCACGGAATTCACGCTGGGCGTCATCATTGTGGCGCTGTTCATGCTGGCCGCTACGTTCACCAAAAACTTTACCAGCACCTATAACCTGACCAACCTGACCAAGCAGGGCGCCATCGTGGGCGTGATGGCGGTGGCGCAGACCATCGTGATCATCACCGGCGGCATCGATATTTCGGGCGGCGCGGTGGCCGGCCTGGGCTGCATGGTCATGGCTCTGCTGCAAACCCGCACGGGCACGCCCTTCGTGCTGACCATCCTGGCCTGCCTGGCGGTGACCGTGCTGTGCGGCTTCATCAACGGCGTCATCATCTTCGACCTGAACGTGCCCGCCATGATCGCCACCCTGGGCACGCAGACCGTGATCCGCGGCATCGTCAAGCTGCTGTGCGGCGGCCTGAACGTGACCTATACCGATTCGCGCATCCTCAATATCGGCACCGGCAAGCTCTTTGGCACCGTGCCTTATCTGGCGCTGATCTGGCTGCTCGTGGCGGTGATCATATTCATCATTTTGCGCTATACCGTTTTCGGCCGCAACCTGTACGTCATCGGCTCCGGTATCGAAGTGGCCAAGCTGAGCGGTATCAAGGTGCGCAAGATGTTCTACATGGTGTACTCCTTCGCCGGACTGCTGTACGGCGTGGCAGCCATCATGCTGGCGGCCCGCGTGGGCATGGCCCAGCCGGGCACCGGCGAGGGCTATGACATGAACGCCATCGCGGCAGCCGTCATCGGCGGTGCGTCGCTGGCGGGCGGCCGCGGCGCAGTCACCGGCACGCTGTTTGGCACCGTGCTGATGGTGCTGATCACCAACGCCGGTACGGCCTTCAAAATTGACCCCTATATCCTGGATGTTACAACAGGCGTGCTGATCATCTTCGCCGTGGCCATGGATATGATCAAGACCCGCAGAAAGGCGTAACGCCATGCGGCCGCAATATCTGATCCTGGCCGAAGCCAGCGTGACGGAATCCACGGTCAGCGCCATGGACACCATGATGACCGTGCTCTACCTGGGCTGCGGGTTCTATTGCTTGCTGCTGTGGTTCCGCCTGCGCCGCGGCGCGCCGATCAGCGCGGGCAAAAGCATCCTGATCCCCGGCGGCTGGCAGGACAAAAAATGCCGTCACCCCCAGCAATACAAGCAGGCGATCATGCCCCGCGTCCTGATATTGGGCGCGGGCCTGACGCTTTTCGGCCTGCTGCTGACCGCGGATCATTTCCTCCATGGCGGCACGCTGGTCACTCTGCTGCTGATGGCGCTGCCCCTGGCGCTGCTGGGCTGGTATGCCGTCTCCATGCGCAAAGCGGCGCAGAAATGGTGGTAAAAGCCATAAGACCCTTGCATTCTTCACCTAAGCGCCGGTATTAAAAACATACAAGCTGGAGTTTAGCGCCCCGCGCGGCTCCCTGCAGGAAGCGCGGGCGTCGGATGGCGATTTGCTGAATCGCACGTCCTTGGTCTGCCCGCGGCAGACGCTCAGAAAAAAGCTGTGCAAAGAAAGCTTGCGTTTGTTGCCGTAAAAGCAGCAAGCGCAAAGTGAAGCGGAAACGCAGTCCACCGCTCACGGGTAAGCCCGCTGCGCCCGGAAAATGATCCGACGGAGCATTTTTGCAGAAGACCCGCCGCAAGTTCCCGAACATTGGAGGCGAAAGCCAATAAAAAGCGAAAGCGCATGAAGGGCCCATCCCGCCCGGCTTGCGCTTTCGTTTATGGTGTTCACAGATAAAAATACCTATCTATTTCGAAGTTTTTATGTGACGCTACCATTATTCATATCTCTGTATATTTGGTTACTGTGATGTATCACATTGTTTTCCGGTAGAATGGCGCTGCATTGCATCAAAAAATGGACAAATAAAAATGCAACCCTGCAAAAAACGTTGCAACGGGATGTCGGCGATGCAACTTTTGGCAGGAGCGTTGCATTCGTATCAAAGATGACGTTCTTTGCCAAAAGAAAGGCTCCCCGCAAGGGGAGCTTTTTATTTCCCGTGAGGTGAGCTTTTCATTTGGCATGCCGTGATAGTCCTTAAGAAATAGCATTTGCCTTTCTTTTCATCGGTCAGAAAACGTTTGAATGAGACTTGCAAACACCTGGCCGTAGTCGTTTTCTATTGTAACGACCTTTTCACCGGCATTGCCAAAGGCATCGATGAACCATCTGTTGCTTTCTTTCAGGCCGCTGAGCGAACAATCGGCTTCGATTGATCTTGTTTCTATATCCGATTCATGTCCGATGATCTCGTCAAAGTGATTATCTATATATTCCCCGGTCATCGCAAGGCAGATGAATCTGATGAACGGCAAATAGTGGTCGTCAAAATCCTTTCTCCAATCAGGCGGTATATAACAGCCCTCCACGATCAGATTCTGCCTGTTTTCGACGGCTGTTTTGACGATTTCGCGGATGATGGGCCAGAGGCAGTCCGTAAGCGCATCGTCGTCCTCGGGCGTCAGCGCAATGTTTCCGCTGGGATCAGGCCCATCTTCAGATGGTCGATGGAAAGATACGGGCAGCGGTACTTTTCGAGCATGCGCTGCGCCAGAAGGGTTTCCCCGGTATGCGACGCGCCCGTTATCAGAATGATCATATCAGGCATTCTCCTTTGAAGGCTGGGAATTTACTGCATGCGGATTTTGCCGAACACTTCTTCCACATCCTGCTTTGCTCCGTCAAAATGCGGCCACGCGTCGATGCCGTCGCCTGTTTTTCTCGGAATGATATGGACATGAAAATGCGGTACGGATTGCCCTGCGCTTTCATCGCTGGCATTGAGAAGATTCACGCCGTGATAGCCGCAGTTTTCCACCAGATGATTGGATATTTTCTTTACTGTTTTCATCAGATGAATCAGCGTTGCTTCGTCGCAGTCAAGGATATTCTTCCTGTGCGCCTTGGGGACGACCAGAACATGGCCGTCCACATCCTTGGCGACGTCCATGAACGCTAACGTCCATTCGTCCTCATATACTTTTCTGGATGGAAGCTCTCCGTTGATGATTTTGCAGAAGATGCATTCAGCCATATCCGCCAACCCTCCATAAAAATATAAACGTTCTGCGCGGAACCTTCCGATTTCTACAGCGGACGCAGCCTCACCTTATCCAGGCTTTTCAGATACTTCCGCAGGTCTGAAGTCCTGAAAGGCTTCCCGTGCGCCGGGTAAATCACAGCCGGATTCAGTTCCAGGATCTTTTCCCATGAATGTTTATACTGCCTGGGGTCTTCGATCCAGATGATCGTGCGTCTGCTGCTCGGAAAGCCGTTCATGGCGGCGTCCCCGCAGAACAATATTCCGTCCGCCGCCAGTGAAATATGATCCGCCGTATGGCCTGGCGTTTCAATAACGGCAAAGGGAAAATCCAGCGCCCTGGAGCGTTCCGAATCAATGGCGATCAAACGATTCATGTATTCTTCCCGGATCGGCGGATAACGGTGATCGCCGTGCCCGAAAAGGGTCAGCAGCTTGCAGAAAACCCAGGCGGTGAAGGACGAGCATCCGCCTTCAAACGAATTCTGTCCTTTCTTCAATCCTGCGATTGCCTTCGGATGCAGTATGACGTCTGCCCCGGTCAGATCAAGAACCTCATTCAGAAAACCCGCGTGATCATCATGCGCGTGGGTCAGAAACAGAAGCTGCCCGCGTATCCGGTATCGATCAGGATATATTCTGTTTTGTATGGAAGCAGCCAGGCATTGACCACCCGGCTGCCAAGATTCAGGATCATGTTTTTCCCTCCCGGTACGCATGAACGCGAACAGTATTGAATCCCGCCTTTCCCGGCTGTTCCTTCTTCCTTTTTAGCAGGATAAGATACTCGTCTGTTCCTTCTTCCAGCTTTTTCTCGCCGGTTACGGCAAAACCGTGCCTTGCGTAAAAGCGGATCGCTTTCACGTTCTTTTCCAGCGCCCAAAGATGATCCGCGTTGTGTTCCCTTATTGCGTATTCCAACAATTGAGAACCGATGGAGGCATTCTGGAGAACAGGTTCCACGAACAGTCTTGCGATATACGTTCCCTCGATCTTGATAAAGCCTTTGACTACCCCGTCGTCATATACGTACAGGCTGTCAAGATCGGCTTCATATTCCCGCATGAGAGAAGGTACGCGAAGCTCGTCAAAGTAATATTCATCCGATTTGAAAATCGGGTAAAAATACAGGCGGTAGTTAAACACCTGTATCTCTGCGATACGCGATAAATCGTCCCCGTTTGCCTTTCTTATCAAGGGAGCAATCCTGTCCGCGCCGATGATATCGTTCTTGATTGATTCCATAAATCCTCCAATCGCAGTGCCGACGCCGATCCTGTTTCTCGCAGGGAGCTTTGTCGGAACGGCGGCCCCCTGTCAGCCGGCGTCCGGTATTCCGCCAGGATGATCCTGAACATACGCTTCGATCTGAGCGCGCTCATCCGCGAAGCTGACAAGATCGCCGGAGTTGTCGCAACAGCCCGTCATGGCCGGGTATTGGACATAGCAGGAAGATTCCGGCCGTTTCAGCAATTCGCGGAACTTCCGCCGGGCGCGGAACATTCCGTGTTCAGCAATTCGCGGAACTTCCGCCGGGCGCGGAACATTCCGTGCAGCATCAGGATCGATTGATCGCTTTTGTTCCCATACGCATGAAACGGCATCCTTCCGTAAGGCGAAGGCAAGGCCGTTCCTGTATGTTTTTTCTATTATACCCGAAACAGGAGAGCGGCGCAAACAAAATAACCGTCTGATCGCCCCTTGGCGGAGAAAAACCGGGGGATGCAGGTAATCCGCGCGCCGGCAAAGCGCTCCGCGGCGGATCACCGCGTCGGATGCGGAGCCCGCGAGGGTGTCTGCCGAGCATCATCGACAGCCCGAATGACAATGCGGCGGTTCAACGCTTGCCAATCTGACGAATG
>CACWLY010000092.1 GCA_902761825.1 uncultured Eubacteriales bacterium | reverse complement strand
TGCTCGTAATGATGTATTAAACGTGAAAAAACTCCACCATTTGGTGGAGTTCTGTGGAGCTGATGGGCGGATTTGAACCGCCGACCTCATCCTTACCAAGGATGCGCTCTACCGACTGAGCTACATCAGCGCGACGAATGATATTATATATCAACGTTCCGGAAAAAGCAAGGGGTAAAATGCGAAATTTGATAAATTTTTTGCGCGGGCGAAGTCTGATCATTTATCAGTTCGATTATTTGGCGTTTTTTTGCGTGGGCAAGATCAGCTTTTTTGCGAAGGTCGCCCGTCCGCGCCGCGTTCGCAGGCCCGATACGGGCCCGATCCGGCGAAAGGCAGCGATGAAATACTTTTTTTGTTCCGCGAAGTCTGTACATTGACAAAATGGTAAAATAACAGTATAATACAGAAAATATGATCCGGCAGATGCGCGGACCAATATAGAAAGGAGCTTTGCTCAATTATGAAAAAGTTTGTTGCTTTGGCTTTGGCGCTGATCATGGTGCTGTCTCTGGGTGTTCATGCTTTTGCTGATGAAGCAAAAGGCGCCGACGTGAAGGGCACGGGTGTGGCCTTGACCATTTACACCAACTCCGGTTCCTCCGGCCGTGCGGAATGGTTGCAGGAGCGCGCCAAGAAAGACGGCTATGAGCTGACCATCGTGGAAGAAGGCGCGGGCGCCGTTCAGCAGCGTCTGATCAATGAAGGCGCCGCCACTCCCTGCGACGTGGTGTTCGGCCTGAACGCCATCATCTGGAACGATCTGATCGCCCGCGACATCATTATGCCCATCGACGCTCCCTCCTGGGCGGACGAAGTCAGCGCGGGCCTGAACGACCCCAACGGCTACTACTACGCCATCGTGAAGCAGGCCATCCTGCTGGCTTATGATACCAATCAGGTCGCTCCCGAGGACGCCCCCAAGGATTGGCCCGATCTGTGGGAGAACGAAAAGTTCTGGACCAAGTATGAGTCCCAGATCAAGCTGACCGGCGGCACCACCCGCAACGTCCTTGCCGGCATCCTGACCCGCTATGTGGATCCCAACGGCGAGCTGGGCGTTTCCGAAGAAGGCTGGAAAGCCATCGAGGCGTTCTTCGCTCATGGCACGCCCGTGGAAGACGGCGTCGATCTGTATGCGCAGATCGTCAACGAAAGCTCTCCTGTGCTGATGGGCCAGATGTGGTCCTCCGGCGCCGACCAGTATGACGAGAAGTACGGCACCAAGACCGGCTATGCTACTCCCGAGTGCGGCATTCCCTACGCTGTGGAAGGTGTCGCCGTGGTGAAGACCAGCAAGAACGTAGAAGAAGCCAAGCGCTTTGTGGGATGGTTCGGCTCCGCTCAGATCCAGGGCGAATGGAGCGAGCAGTTCAAGACCATGCCCGCCAACGAGAAGGCTGCCGATAAGGCGCCCGCCAGCCAGGTGGCCATGTGCTCCATCCCCGCGCAGAACATCGACTGGGCGTTGGTCGCGGCCAATATCGATGCCTGGTGCGAGAAGATCATGCTGGAGTACATGCAGTAATCCTGCCAGGGTACCCTGCACAAAAGGCTGCCTGTAACGGCATGCAGACAACGTAATGCCTGGGGCAAGGGAAACCTTGCCCCTTTTTCGGATCAACCGGTCATTTTGCTGATACAGCATAAGAAAGGACGGAAGTGACGCCATGATTCAGCTGAACGGCATTGAAGTACGGTTCGGCGATTTTACCGCACTGAAGGATATCAATATTCACGTAAAAGAAGGGCAGTTTTACACCTTCCTCGGCCCCTCGGGCTGCGGAAAAACCACCACGCTGCGCACGATTACCGGTTTCATCGAGCCGGCCGCCGGCACGGTGATGGTGAAGGGAAAGGATATTACCCATGTGCCCGTGGAGCGCCGCAACATCGGCATGGTGTTCCAGAACTATGCGCTGTTCCCCACCATGAGCGTGTATGAGAACATCGCATTCGGCATGCGCGTGAAAAAAGTCAACAAAACCGATATCGACCGCCGCGTCAAGGAAATGGCGCTCAAGGTCGATCTGACCGAGCAGCAGCTGAGCCGCAAGGTGGCCGAGCTTTCCGGCGGCCAGCAGCAGCGCGTGGCTATCGCCCGCGCGTTGGTCAACAATCCCGAAATCATCTGTCTGGACGAACCGCTTTCCAACCTGGACGCCAAGCTGCGCGTGCAGCTGCGCGAAGAGCTGAAAGAGATGCAGGCCAAGTTCGGCATCACCACGGTGTATGTGACCCACGACCAGGAGGAGGCGCTGACGCTGTCTGACTGCATCGCCGTGTTCAACAAAGGCTTTATCGAGCAGATTGGTACGCCCAATGAAATCTACTCCGCCTCCAAGACCGAGTTCGTCTGCAACTTTATCGGCGATATCAACAAGCTGACGCCCAAGGTGGTGCAGGCCATCGCGCAGCAGACGGGCCGCGCGCTTAATCCCGAGGCCGCAACCTATATCCGGTTGGAGCGCATTTACGTCAACCATTCCGATGCGAGCCGTGCCGCCTTCCAGGCCCGGGTCATCGGCGCGGAGTACTTCGGCCTGTACATCAAGTATCTGCTGGAAATGGACGGACAGACGCTCAAGTGCATCGATAAGAACGACGGACGGCAATACCTGAAGAAGGGCGACGCCGTGGAGGTATCCATCAACCCGGCGGACCTGATGGTATATTGAGGAGGCGCACGATGCAAGCAACCAAGTTACCGCTGAAAACCCGGATCGCGCGCATGACGCCGGCACAGCTGGCGCTGTCCTGCGTGATGACGGCGGTGTTCGTGTGGTTCATCATGGCGTGCATGATCCTGCCCATCGCGAACCTGCTGAAAACCGTATTCTTCGAGGGAGGAAAGCTGTCTCTGGACGCTTTCCAGAAGCTGATCAAATCGCCCCGCGCCATGAAGGCGCTGCGCAATTCCTTCATCCTCGCGCCTACCCTGTCGCTGACGGTCGGCTTCGTGGGCATCTCCCTGGTGCTGATCACCGAATACTTCGATATCAAAGGCGCCAAGATCCTGCGCCTGGGCTATCTGACCACGCTGATTTACGGCGGCGTGACGTTGGTGTCCGGCTATAAATTCATTTACAGCAATACCGGCGTTCTGACCAACCTGCTGGCCAGCGTTTTCCCCAACATGAACCGCAACTGGTTCACGGGGTACTGGGCGGTGCTGTTCGTAATGACCTTCAGCTGCACCAGCAACCATATGATCTTCCTGCGCAACGCTATGCGCGCGGTGGACTTCCAGACGGTCGAAGCTGCCCGCAACATGGGAGCGAGCCAGTGGTACATTCTGCGCCGCGTGGTGCTGCCCGTGCTGCTGCCCAGCCTGTTCGCCGTCACGATCCTGACTTTTATCACCGGCCTGTGCGCCATGAGTGCGCCGCTGCTGGTGGGCGGCAAGGATTTCCAGACCATCAACCCCATGATCAAGCAGTTTGCAGACATGACCACGACCAGCGCCAAATCGCTCTCGGCTACGCTGTCGCTGGTGCTGGGCCTTGCCACCATGCTGCTGCTGGCGATCATGACCTTTATCGAGAAGCGCGGCCATTATATGTCGGTTTCAAAGGTCAAGACCAAGATCGTCAAGCAGAAGATCAACAACCCCGTGGTGAACGTGCTGGTTCACATCTATGCTTACGCGCTGTTTGTGATCTACGTGATTCCCGTGGTGCTGATCGTGCTGTTCTCGTTCTCGGATTCGGCCCATATCCAGCTGCGTCAGCTTGATTTCAGCACCTTCTCGCTGAAAAACTACGCTGAACTGCTGAGCAAGACGACGGCTTACAAGCCCTTTGTGGTGTCTATCGTGTATTCTGCCCTGGCCGCCGTTATCGTGGGCATGCTGGTAGTGATCGCCTGCCGCTATATCCAGAAGCACAAGAACGGCGCAGCCGCCACCACGCTGGAATACTCCCTGATGCTGCCCTGGCTGCTGCCGTCCACGCTGATCGCCCTGAGCCTGATCCTGGCCTTCAACCAGTCCCGTTGGTACATGTTCAACCAGCCCCTGGTTGCCACGCTGTGGCTGCTGCTGATCGGCTACGTGATCATCAAGCTGCCCTTCACCATGCGCATGACCAAGGCCGCGTTCTTCTCGCTGGACAACGCCCTGGAGGACGCCGCCAAGAATATGGGCGCGGGCGAGGTGTACACCTTCCGCCGGGTCATCTTCCCGGTGCTGCTGCCTACGGTGATGGCAATCGCAGCCCTGAACTTCAACAGCCTGCTGACGGACTATGATATGTCGGCTTTCCTGCATCATCCCGCCAATCCCACCCTGGGCGTCAAGATCAAGAGCCTGACCGAGGAGATGGGCAACAGCTCGGACGGCGTGGCCCTGACCTTCGTCTACGCGGTGCTGATGATGATTATTTCCTCCATTGTGCTGTACCTCGTGTACGGGCGCGGTGGCAGAGAGAGCATTAAGGAGTGAGCCCATGGTCTTCGGACAAAGCAGATATGCCGAAATCAACGCGCTGCTCAACAGCAAATTCGAGGAAAAGCGGTTCCTGATCTGCGCCCATCGCGGAAGCTGGCACGGCAATATCATCCAAAACACCACCGCCGCCTACAAAGCGGCGCTGATGCAGGGCGCGGATATTCTGGAAACCGATACCACAGTGTCCGCGGATGGGGAAGTTTTTTCCATCCACGACGGTGTGGAGCCCCGGCTCTACGGCTGGAGCCGCAATGCCCGCTTCATGACTGCCGGGCAGCTTTTGAACACCGTTCCCCAGAACGCGCTGGGCGAGCCCAGCAGTCACCGCGTGCAGCGGCTGGCCGACGTGTTTGCTTATCTGTGTCACGGAGAGCTGCTCAATATTGATCGAAGCTGGCAGGCCGGAGGAAAGGTGCCCGTGCTGCTGGATCAGTATCCGCATATGCTGCGGCAGGCTATCATCAAAGCCCCGATGGCGCATCGGCAGGTGATCGATCAATTGGAAAACCATCCTGTCAAGTATATGTTCATGCCCATCTGCTATAGCCTGCGGGACGTCGAGGAAACGTTGCAATACAAGGAGCTGAACCTGGTGGGCGCGGAGCTGATCGCCTTCACTGATCAGGATGAGCTGTACAGCGACGAGGCGATCGAGTATATCCACAGCAAAGGCCTGTTCACCTGGGTCAACGCCCTGACGCTCACCGACGTGGACCCCAAGAAGCCGCTTTACGGGCCGCTGGACGACGACCGTTCCATTATCGAAGGACCGGAAAAAGGCTGGGGCGTGCTGATGGAGAAGGGGATCGACGTGATCCAGACCGATTGGCCCGCGCTGGTAAAGAATTACCGCGTCGAACGGTACAACAAATAATTCCCGGAACACAGCCGCCGGCAATCCCGGCGGCTGTGGCGTCCAAGCGGAAAGGAGGGCTTATGCCCTGGTATTGGATCGTGATCATCGTGTCGGTCATTATCGGCCCGTTTCAGGCCATGAACGCTTACAATAAGATGCTCATGCGCCGGAAAGCGCGGGAGCGGCGGGAAAACGCGGAGGCGTCCCGGCCGACGGCCCCGGAAGGCGCGGAAGCCCAAGAAAATCAGGATTACGGCGAAGAATAGGAAAAAGAAAAAAAGTACTTGACAAATTCCGCAAAATACGATAAGATAGCAAAGCACTGTTGAGAGATCGGCGGTGTGGGACGTGGGGGAGCATAGCTCAGCTGGGAGAGCATTTGCCTTACAAGCAAAGGGTCACAGGTTCGAGCCCTGTTGTTCCCACCAAAGTTGGCCCGGTAGTTCAGTTGGTTAGAACGCCAGCCTGTCACGCTGGAGGTCATGGGTTCGAGCCCCATTCGGGTCGCCAATATCATTTGCCTCGATAGCTCAGTTGGTAGAGCAGCAGACTGAAAATTTGCGTGTCACTGGTTCGACTCCGGTTCGAGGCACCATTGCGGTAGTAGCTCAGTTGGTAGAGCGCAACCTTGCCAAGGTTGAGGTCGCGAGTCCGAGCCTCGTCTACCGCTCCATTTTTTCTGGAGGGTTTTCCTCCGTGGCGCCGTAGCCAAGTGGTAAGGCGAAGGTCTGCAAAACCTTTATTCTCCGGTCCGAATCCGGACGGCGCCTCCAGTAAGCACCCGTGCAGACGGGTGCTTTTTTCATGGGTACGGGTGCTTTTTGAATATGGGTGCTTTTTCAATATATGAACAAAGCAATTAAGGGCGGCCGCTCAGGCAGGAGTCGGCGGGTACAGGGCGAATATATCAGGGAATACTTTTTACCGTCCGATGCGCGGACAAAGGATGAAAGGGCATGTCGGGATTTAACACGGAATCGCGGACGAAAAACGCCGTCAGGATATCGGCCGTCGGCGGGCTGACCCAGGTTATGAAGGTGCTGCTGGGCTTTTTTTACCGCAGCCTTTTTCTGCGTTTCCTGACCGAGGAATACCTGGGAATCAACGGGCTTTTTTCCAATATCCTTCAGATTCTGTCGCTCGCCGAGCTTGGCGTCACCACGGCCATCGTTTACCGTTTTTACGAGCCGATCAGCCGGAAGGACACCCTGCAGGTAGGGCGACTGATGAACTTTTTCCGGCGGGTGTATCTGGCGATTGCAGGTATCATCCTAGCGCTCGGCCTGCTGGCGCTGCCCTTTATTCAGCATCTGATCCGGGATTCCGCCGAGGTGCCCGGCGACGTGAATCTGCGCCTGGTCTACTGCCTGTTCCTGGCCAATACCGTTTCCAGCTATCTGTTTACCTACAAGTTTTCGCTGCTGACCGCGGACCAGAAAAACTACTATATCTCGCTCATCGATCTTGCCGTGAACCTGGTCCGGTATCTGACGCAGATCGCGGTGCTGGTGCTGACGCGGAATTATACGCTGACGCTGGTGCTGGGGATCGGGACCACGCTGCTGATCAATTATCTGTTTAGCCTGTGGATCACCAGGCAGTACAGGGAGGTGTTCAGCGTGCGCGAAACGCTTTCCCGGGAGGAGCGGAAGGCGATATTCGACGACACGCGGGCCTGCATGTACCACAAGGTGGGCGCGACCGTGCTGACGGGCACCGACAGCGCGGTGCTGACCAAAATGGTCAGCCTGGCCGCTACGGGGCTTTACTCCAATTACGCCATGCTGATCATGCATATCCAGCAGATCGCCGTGCAGCTGCTGGGAAGCCTGACGGCCAGCGTGGGCAGCGCGCTGCAGAACATGAGCAGGACGGATTACCATAAGCTGTTCAGAAAGATGAATTTCCTCTGCCTGTGGATGACCAATCTGATCGTCGTGGGATGTTACGCGGCCATCGACGACCTCGTCTGCGTCTGGCTGGGTGAAAAATACGTATTTGACCGATCGGTCACGCTGGTGCTTTGCGCGC
Organism: uncultured Eubacteriales bacterium; assembly: GCA_902761825.1. Taxonomy (GTDB): domain Bacteria; phylum Bacillota; class Clostridia; order Christensenellales; family Aristaeellaceae; genus SFMI01. The sequence goes on along the minus strand of CACWLY010000092.1, from coordinate 7,846 downwards.
AGCTGTACCTGACCGTTTCACGCATTATCAACAACGCGTTCATCAACGCGGACGGGCTGTTCGTCAGGGACAAGATCAGGCCGCTGATCGAAGCGGCGATCAACCTCGCGGTTTCGATCGTGCTGGCCAGATACATCGGCATCGCCGGCGTATTTCTTGGCACGATCATCAGCTCGCTCGCCACCATTTTCTGGCGCGAACCGCTGCTGCTGTATCGCTATTCCTTCCGCCGCGGCGTATGGGATTACTGGCGGATGTACGGCGCTTTCGCCGCGCTGACGGCGCTTGAAATAGCCGGGATCACGCTGCTGAAAACCCGCGTTTTTGCCTTCGGCGCTTCCTGGCTGCTGGTCGTCGCCGAAGGGCTCGCCGCCGCCGCCCTCGTGGTCGCCGTAAATACCCTGCTCTTCTTCCGGACGGAGGAATTCCGCTACCTGAAAAGCGTTTCGCGGCGGCTTTTGAACGGCGTGCTCCGGCGCGGCTGAACCGACCCAATAGAAAACGGACAGGTTTTTTCGGAAAGACATGCTTGCGCGTGTTTCCGGAAAACCCTGTCCGTTTTGCTGTGCGCAGCCTTCGGCCGATGCGAACGAACGGTGAAAAACAGGGCGGGAGAGCCATGCAATGCGCTCCCGCAAATCCCGTATTATACTATTCTCAATCTAAAATCTTATCATCTTTGGGTGTCTTTTCCGTCTTGGCGTTGCTTCATGGTCAACGTAGCGCTGCTACGCCTCCCTCCATTCAGCTTAGCCAGGGCGAAAAATCCATCCCAAATCTGATAATCTTTTATACTGAGAATAGTATTATCCTGTTCGCGCGTCATGGCGGACGGCTTGTTTACCCCTTTACGCTTCCCGCCGTCAGGCCCTGCACAAAGAATTTCTGACAGAAAATAAAGATCAGCACGACGGGGATCAGGGTCAGCACCGACATGGCGAACACGTATCCCCATTGGGTGAACTGGTGCTGGCCGAAGAAACCGGCGATGGCGATGGGCAGCGTGCGCTTGCTGCTGTCGTTGATCACGGTATTGGCCCAGGGATATTCCTCCCAGGCGGTCAGAAAGTTGAAAATGCTGACGGATGCGATGGCGGGCGAGGCCAGGGGCAGGGCGACGCGGGTATAGACCGTCCACACGTCCGCGCCGTCGATCCAGGCGGCCTCCATGATCTCGCCGGGGATGTTCTCCATAAAACCCTTGATCATGAAGGTGGAAAAGGGGATCACCCAGGCAACATAGAAGGGGATCAGGCCCCATAGCTTATTCACCAGCCCCAGCCTGGTCGCCAGCTCAAACTGCGGCACGATCATGGTGGTGCCGGGGATGATCATGGTGATGATGATAAAGCCGAACAGGATGCCCGTGGCGCGGGATTTGAATTTGCCCAGCACGAAGGCCATGGCGGAACCGATGGCGGCCGCCAGGGCGATGGTGGAGAGCGATACGATCACGGAGTTGAGAAAATTCAAATAAAACTTGCTCTGATGGAGGATATAACCGTAGTTTTCCGCCGTCAGCGCTTCCCATCTGGGGAAGAAGCGCGGCGGATATTCATATAACGCGCCGTTGGGGCGCAGGGATGTCGATATCATATAGATCATCGGCAGGGTAAATATCACCGTGCCGACGGCCAGCAGCAGGTACCGGAGGGCGGCGCTGCGGATCCTCGCGGCGTTTTTTCTTTTCATTCTGCCCTCCTCCTTACGCGTCTTTATTGCGCATCATGCGGAACTGCGCGATGGCAAGCAGGCCCAGCGACAGGGCCATGACGAAGCTCAGCGCCGCCGCGTAGCCGAATTTGCCGGTGCTGAACGCCTTGTAATACATCCAGGTCAGCAGCGTGTCCGTCTGGTGGGCGGGCTTGCCGCCGGTGATCATTTTGATGGACGTGAACACGTTGAAGCCGCCGATGGTCAGCTCGATCAGCGCGAACAGGATAGTGCCCCGGATGGCGGGCAGGGTCACGTTCACAAACTTCTTCCACGCGCCGCAGCCGTCGATGTCGGCGGCCTCGTAGAGGTCCTGCGGCACCTGCTGCAGGGCGGCCAGAAAGATCACCATGTTCCAGCCGATGCCCTTCCAGATGCCCAGGATCATGGCGACGGAAAGGCCGCTCCAGCGGGTATCCAGCCAGCGGATGTTGCCGGAGGTGACGCCCAGGACCTTCCAGAGAAAATAGTTGAGCAGCCCTTCCGTGTTGAAAATATAGCGGAAAACCAGGGACGCGATCACCCAGGAGGTGACGACGGGCAGATAATTGATCACGCGGAAGGTGACGCTGAACCGCTTGACGCCGTTCAAAAGGATGGCGATGAACAAGCCCAGCGCCATCTGCCCCGGCACGGTGACCAGCGTGTATGCGATGCTGTTGACGAACACCGTCCGGAAGACGGGGTCCCCGAAAACCTCCCGATAGTTCATGATCCCCGCGAAGGGCTGAATGAGCATGGAGGAAAAGCTCATGTCGCACAGGCTCATCCAGAACAGCCGGATGATCGGATAGACAGTGAACATGCCAAAGAGCAGCAGCCCCGGCAGCAGCAGCCCTGCGATCTGCGCTTTGTTCATGCGGGATTTGGTTATCATGCTTTCACGCTCCCGGAAGAGCGGCGGGATCGGTTTTATCCGGTCCCGCCGCGGAAATGACGGCGGTTATTTCAGCAGCGCGTCCCACTGGGCGGCCAGCTCGTCCATGGCCTCCTGCGCGGTCTTTTCACCGGTGACCACGGCGTTCAGGGCGACCTGCAGGCCGTTGTCCATTTCGCTCCACGCGGCGACGGTGGGGCGGGCCCTGGCGGTCTGGATGGCCTCGATGAAGGGCGCGTAGTCGGCGGCCTTCACGGTGTCGCTCTCCAGCGCGGCCTTGTTCACGGGGATCTGGCCGCACTTGGCCATTTCGGTTTCGGCGTACTCGCCGGTCATGAACCGCATGAACTTCCAGGCGGCTTCCCTGTTGGCGGAATTGAACATGGCGATGTCCTCGCCGCCCAGCACGGAAACGCTGCCGCCCTCGCCGGCGGGGATGGGCGCCGTGCCGTAAGCCACGTCGGGATAAGCGCCGGCCAGCTCGGCGGACTTCCAGGGGCCTTCCAGCATCATGGCGTAGCGCCCGGTGCCGAAACCGTCGGTCATGGGGATATCACCCGCGTTGAAGCCGGTGATGCCGCCTTCTTTGACCAGCCCGGCAAAGGTCTCGATTGCCTTCACGGCGGCGGGGCCGTTGATATAGCCGGTGGCGGCGGTCTGGTCTTCATTGGTCAGCGCGCCGCCGAAGCTCCAGATGAAGGGGCAGATGTTCCAGCCGGCCAGGGCGGGCTCGTTCCAGCCCCACACCTGCTGGCCGTTGGCGTTCTCGCCGGAAAGCTGCCTCACCGCTTCGATCCAGGCGTCCATCGTGGCGGGAACCTCCACGCCGGCCGCTTCCAGCATGGCCTTGTTGTAGAACACGATCTTGCTGTTGGTGTTGAGCGCCAGGGCGTAGGAATGGCCGCCGATCAGGGCGGTGGACATTGCGCTGGGAAGCAGCTTGCCGCTCGCCTCGGCAAAGTCGGGCATTTCCTCGTCCAGGGCCACCAAGATGCCCATTTTCTGGAATTCGGGCAGCCAGGCGATGTCGCAGCGCGCCACGTCGGGCAGGGCGTTGGCGTTCGCGCTGACCAGCACCTTGTCGTGCAGCTCGGCCCATTCATGGGATACGGCGTTGACCTTGATGCCGGGGTTCTCGGCTTCAAAGGCGGGGATCAGCACGTTCATCAGGGTTTCGTTTTCGGCGGACTGGGCGCTGTAATGATGCCAGAAGTTGATCGTTACGGTTTCACCCTCGGCCAGCGCCGCGCAGGCGGGCAGCAGCATCATGCAGGCCAGCATGACGGCCAGGATTTTTGTAAAGGTGCGCATGGTTTTTCCTCCTTGTGGTCATTCTATGATCTTTACGGAACGCGGCGGAATGTGCACAGGTTCCTCCGTTTCCGTCAAGTCCAGCGTTTGGGGCGCGTCGCCGGTATTGAACGCGGCGGTCACGCGGTCGTTTCCCTCCTCGCGGACGAAAGCGAACAGCCCGTCCTTTGCCGCCAGCACGGTATAGCTTCCGCGCCGCAGGGAAAGGTGCTTTTTCCTGAGCCGGATCAGCCGCTTCTGCCAGTTCAGCAGATCCTGATCCGGCTTGCCCCAGGCCATGCCGCCCCGGCAGCCCGGGTCGTTTTCGCCCGTCATGCCCAGCTCGTCCCCGTAATAAATAGCGGGCGCGCCGGGAAACAGCATCTGAAACGCCATGGCCAGCCGCAGCCGCCATTTTTCGCCCCCGGCCTCGGTCAGAAAGCGGGCGGTGTCGTGGCTGCCCAGCAAATTATACATGCACAGGTCCGCTTCGTCGGAATAGCGCATCAGCATGCCGTTCAGGCGGTCGTTCAGCCCGGCGGCGCTGATCGTTCCGCGGGCGAAAAAGCCGATCATGGCGTCGCGGAAAAGGTAATTCATCGCGCAGTCGAAACCGTCCGGGCCCAGCATGCGGGAGGCGTCGCCCCAGGTTTCGCACAGCATCAGCGCGTCGGGGTATTTCGCTTTGATCGCTTCGCGCCACTGCGTGCAGGCGTGCCGGTCCAGCTCGTCCGCCACGTCGAAGCGCCAGCCGTCGATATGCGCGCGCTCCAGCCAGTAGAGCAGCACGTCCCGCACATAAGCGCGCACCTCGGGGTTCGCGCCGTTGAGCCGGGGCATATAGGGGTAATCGCCGACGCACTCGTAGCAGGCTGCGTCGATGCGGATGGGGAACTGCTTGGGATAGAACCAATCGCGGTAGGCGCTGCTTTCGCCCTTTTCCATCAGATCCATGAAGGGCGCAAAGTGGATCCCCACGTGGTTGAACACGCCGTCCAGGATCACGCGGATGCCCAGGCCGTGCGCCTGCTCCACAAGCTCGATGAGATCGGGCTCCGTGCCGAACATGGGATCGACCTTCAGATAATCCGTGGTGGCATATTTATGGTTGAAATCGCCCAGGAAGACGGGGTTCAGATAGATGCATTCGACGCCCAGATCGCGGAGATAGGGGAGACGGGCCGTGATCCCCTTCAGGTTTCCGCCCAGATAGTTTTCCCGGGTGGGCGCGGCGTCCCAGCTGTCGTGATGCCCGCTCTTTGCGCCGTTGTGGGCGAAGCGGTCCGGGAAGATCTGATAATAGACGCAGCCCCGGCTCCAGTCCGGCACGGAAAGCACGTCGGTCGCGTTGATTTGCAGGATCTCAAAGCTGCCCGCCGCCGTTTGCCGCGGACACAGCCCGTCGCTGCCGTACCAGCGCGAATCTCCCTCGTTGTCGATCAGCTGAAAACCGTATTTGATATAGTGGATTTCCTCCGGAAAGTCCGCTTCGGCCTGCCAGTGGGCGACGCGGCCGTCCTGCCTGCGCAGGGTCAGCGGCACGTGACGCCGCTCCTCCGGGTTCGTCCGCTTCCACCAGATCAGCTCGCACGCGCGCAGGTCATCCGCCGCGGCCTGCAGAACAAAACGGGCGCGGTTCCGTGCAAGCGGTTGCACAAACGGGTAAAAAGAAAAGTGCCGGATGGCAGAGGGCTGCATACTTATTTCTTCCTCCTCTCCGAAGAAGCGCGGATCACCAGGCTGGTGGACAGCATGATCTGCTGGCTGCCGCCGCCGTTTTCGATGCGCCGGAACAGCAGCTGCGCGGTCTGTTCGCCCAGCATGGCGGTATCGATATCCACGATGGTCAGCGGCGGGTCCACATATTCGGCCAGGGGATAATTATCGAAGGCCACGATGCCGATATCGTCGGGGATGCGAAGACGCAGTTCCCTGCACGCCTTCAGAAGCCCGAAAGCGGCCAGGTTGTCGTTGCAGACGAAAGCGTCGGCATGGCTTTCCTTTTTCAGCTCGCGAACGGCTTCGGCGTACGCGTTTTCCGACGTGCCGTCGGTGGACAGGATGGTTTCCTTCCCGCTGCTTACGTTCTGGTAGCCGCGGACGCGCCGCTTGGTGAAGCCGCGCTTCTGATAGCCGCCCAGGTAGGCGATCTGCTGATAGCCCATCTTTTGCAGGTGGCGCACGGCCATCTCCGCGCCCTGCTCGTTGTTGTTATCCACCCAGCAGGTGTCGCTCCGCAGGGTATCCGGCGTGCCAAGCACCACGTAGGGGAAATCGCCGATGGTCTTCATCAGTGCGGGTTTTACCGTGGTGGGCGGCAGGATCAGCCCGTCCACCTTGTGCTCCTTCATCAGGCCCTCGATGGTGCCGCCCCGGCTCTGGGCTCCGTTGGCGATGATCACCTGATAGCCCCGGGCTTGCGCGACCTTTTCAATGGCGAACAGGCTGCGGCTGAAAAATACATTGCTGAAGGCCTCGGCGTCCCGGGCGTCCACCACCACGCCGATGGCTCCGCTCAGGCCGCTGGCCAGGCTGCGGGCAAGGGAGTTGGGATGGTAGTCCAGCTCCCGCATGGCGGCATACACCCGTTCCTTGGTATCCGGGGTGATGGTCGCCTTGCCGTTGAGCACGCGGGATACGGTGGACGAATTGACGCCCGCCAGCTTCGCCACGTCATGGATCGTAACGGCCATTTCCCGTCCACCGCCTTTCTTATTGATCGTGCAACCGATTGCATGATTGATTATAAACCGCAGCCCGCCGTTTGTCAATCCCTCTTTTCACTTTTTCGGGCGCGTCACTGCGTGCTGATCCAGTTCACGTAGATCGCCCGGCTGAGCTGGAAGGTCAGGAATTCTCCGATCTCAAACAGCCTTCCATCCGCTCTGCACACGAGCATCCCGAAAAGGTATTTTCCGCAGAACAGCGGATAGGATACATAGCCCAGCTTTTCGGCCGGAAGCTCGTCCCGGATGTATATTTCCGCGATGGGGCACGTCGTTCTGTTCGCCGGGATCGTAAAGAGCTTTCCGCTCCGGAGAACGCACCGCAGCTGCATCGTTTCCGGAAGCTGCACTGCATCGCCGTCGGAATAAGCGATCGGCTCGCGGTACAGGTACATGGCCGCGTTGACCAGGCCGATCCTGTCCATCTGCCGGATCAGGCGCCCGAGGGCTTCTTCTCCGGGCTTTCCGTAATTGGTCGTCCAGGTCATGAAATCCTGGATCCGGTTTCTTCCGGTGCTGTAGCTGCCGCTTGCTGTAGCTGCCGCTTTCGATGCGCTTGCGGACGCCGTGGAACTGGATGGCCTTGTCCTTCATCAGCGTGAACAGCCGGTTGTTCATCGCGATGACGTTGTTTGCTTTCAGCGATTCGTTCATCGTGCTCTGAAGCCTGCCGAAATCGTCGATCGATATTTTGCCGCCCAGCTTGTGTATGCTGCCCACAAACTGAAGGAGCGTCTCGTATTCGTCCACGTCCTCGTTTTCGAGGATCTCAAAGATAAAGTTTTCCGGATGGGGAGCCGTGGAGAGGAAGCCGTAAATATAGCCGGTCAGCGCTTCGCTTTTTATGTCCCGCATGCTGGCCGACGGCAATCGCTTCCTCATGCTCGCGCACGAACACCATATGCAGCCAGTTGCAATACATGATGCAGCCGACGACGATGAAGATCGTCAGGAAGCTGACGGGCTGGGGCTGGGAGCCCACACAGCTGTCCAGAATCAGCGACAGCAGGATCAGCAGGAAGACAATCACCGGCAGCGACGATTCCTTCCGCCCGAAACGGCGGAACAGGCGAAGGGCTGAACCAGCAGCCTCCCAAGCAGGATCAGGCTGACGGCTGTGCAGGTATATCCGAATGGGAATACGCTGCCGCCAAAGGCGTTGTGTTCATCGATCCGAAAGCAGAGCGGCACAAAAACCGACACGGCGTACAGCGCGGCGTTGACGCCCGCCAGGATACAT
>CACWLY010000091.1 GCA_902761825.1 uncultured Eubacteriales bacterium | reverse complement strand
CTGTTCGCTTGCGCTGGCCGAAGGCCAGGATTTTGATCCACTGGATCAATTTCCGGGCGCTGCGGGCCCCTAAAACCCGCGCCAAAGGCCCCGGACAGGTTCCCTCCCCGGCGGGAGCTCGAGGGCAGCGCCCTCGTCGTTCTCCCTGATCTTATTTTCCTATTTGCATCATGGCTCTTAGAAAAAGAACAGTATCCGGCCTGCCGGCCCGCATGGCCCCCATGCGGCGGACAGGCTTCTTTTTTTCGTTCTGGCCGGACGGAAAGCGCGGAAAACTTGTCAAAAGCGCGGAACCATGATATACTGTAATATGGTTTTTATGTAAGGAGAGTGAGCGCGTTGACGCACATTTACCTGGATGTCATGGGCGGCGACAACGCCCCGGCCTGCACCGTGGCGGGCGCTGTGGAAGCGCTGCGCGCCGATCCCGAGCTGCGTGTTACCTTAGCGGGCGACCAGCAGGATATCAGCGCCCTGCTGACCGACGCGGGCGACGTGCAGGACAGGCTGACCGTCGAGCACTGCGGCGAGGTCATCACCAACCACGACGCGCCGGTGATGGCCGTGCGCACAAAGAAGGACAGCGCGATCGTCAAAGGCATGCTGGCCGTGCGCGACGGCAAGGCCGACGGCTTCGTATCGGCCGGTTCCACCGGCGCTGTGCTGGCGGGCGGCATGTTCCGCCTGGGCCGCATCGACGGCATCGACCGTCCCGCCCTGGCCCCCCTCATGCCCAACGGCAAGGATTTCTTCCTGCTTATCGACTGCGGCGCGAACGTGGACTGCAAGCCCGAATACCTGCAGCAGTTCGCCATCATGGGCGACGCGTACATGCGCTGCGTGCGCCATATCGGCAAGCCGCGGGTGGCGCTGCTCAACATCGGCGCGGAAGCCGAAAAGGGCAACCAGCTGGTAAAGGAAACCTATCCGCTGCTGGAAAAAACGCCGGTTCATTTCGTGGGCAACGTGGAAGGCCGCGACGTTGCGGCCGACATGGCCGACGTGATCGTGGCCGACGGCTTCGCGGGCAACCTGGTGCTCAAATCGATGGAAGGCACGGCCGCCATGCTGCTGGGAATGCTGAAGGACGAGCTGATGGGCTCCACCCGCTGCAAGATCGGCGCGCTGCTGGCCAAGCCCGCCTTCAAAAGGCTGAAAAAGCGCATGGATTACACCGAAGTGGGCGGCGCGCCCATGCTGGGCGTAAAAGGCGCCGTGGTCAAGGCGCACGGCTCCAGCAACAGCCACGCCATCGCCTGCGCCATCCGTCAGGCCGTGATCATGTATACCGAGGGCGTCGTGCCCGCCATCGAAAAATCGCTGGCTGAAACGCTCAAGAGCGAATAAAGCATATATACGCGCAATACCATCCAATACGAAGGAGGACGCAACCATGACATTTGATAAAGTAAAGGCTCTGATTTCCCAGCAGCTGAAAGTACCCGAGGAGAAAATCACGCCGGACGCCCGTCTGGTGGAAGACCTGGGCGCAGACAGCGCCAACGTGATGGTGCTGATCATGGAAGTGGAAGACCAGTTCGGCATCATGGTGGAGGACGACGCCATCATGACCCTCAAGACCGTGAAGGACGTCGTTGGCTACATCGATTCCAAACTGTAAGAAAGCCCGCGGGTGGAAAACAGGCTGCCGGATACTGCGCAGCCCGTTTTCTGTGCGCGGATCAAGGTGATACAAGGTGGATCTATCTGTACTGGAAGCGGCCCTGGGCCATCGCTTCCGCAATCCGGCCTATCTGCGCCTGGCGCTGACCCATCCCTCCTGCGGGGCGCAGAACAACCAGCGGCTGGAATTTCTGGGCGACGCCGTGCTGCAGCTGTCCATGAGCGATATCGTGTATCATGCCCATCCCGAGGAAGAAGAGGGCGGCATGACTTTTTTGCGCGCCCGCATGGTGCGGGAAGAAACGCTGTGCGCCGTGGCCCGGCATCTGAACCTCGGCGCGTATATGCGCATGGATCACGGCTGTGAAATGACCGGCGGACGCCAGCGTCCCGCCGTGCTTGCCGACGCGATGGAGGCCGTGCTCGCCGCCGTTTACCTGGACGCGGGCTTCGACGAGGCCGCGCGGATCGTGCGCGCCCTGTGGCCCCGCGAGCAGGAGGTTTCGCTGCCCGTGACCGACAACAAAACCGCGCTGCAGGAGCTGGTGCAGGCCCACGGCCTTCCCTCTCCCGCGTATCGCACCATTGCCGAGGAAGGGCCGGCGCATCTGCGCGTGTTTACGGTGGAGGTCTGCTGCGAGGGCAGGCCGCTCGCCCAGGGCACCGGCAACAGCAAAAAGAAGGCTGAGCAGGCCGCGGCAGGCGCCGCGCTGGCCGCTTTGAAAAAAGAGGCGGAGGGCAAGGCATGAGGCTGAAAAAACTGGACATATACGGCTTCAAATCCTTTGCTCAGCGCACCGAAGTGGTGTTCAACGGCGGCATTACGGGCATCGTCGGCCCCAACGGCTCGGGCAAAAGCAACATCGGCGACGCCGTCAAATGGGTGCTGGGCGAGCAGAACCCCCGCGAGCTGCGCGGCGGCAGCATGCAGGATATCATATTCAACGGCACGGAAAAGCGCAAAAAGCTGGCCTACGCCGAAGTAACGCTGACCTTTGACAACGAGGACGGCTCGCTGAAAACCAACTTCACCGAGGTCGCTGTCACCCGCCGCCTGTACCGCAGCGGCGAGAGCGAATACTACCTGAACAAGCAAGCCTGCCGCCTGAAGGACATCAAGGAGCTGTTTTACGATACCGGCATCGGCAAGGAAGGTTACAGCAACATCGGCCAGGGCCGTATCGACGAAATTCTGAGCAATAAAAGCGAGGACCGCCGCGAGGTGTTCGAGGAAGCGGCGGGCATCAGCATGTTCCGCGTGCGCAAGGAAGAGGCCGAGCGCAAGCTGAACCGCACGCTGGAAAACCTGGACCGCGTAAAGGACCTGCTGGAAGAATTGGGCAGCCGGATCGATCCCCTGCACGAGCAGGCGCAGAGCGCGCTGAAATACCAGGAGCTGTCCGGAAAGCTCAAAACGCTGGAAATGAACATCTTCCTGCTCAAGCAGGATAAGCTGACCGCGCGCATGAAGGAGCTGAGCGAAGCCTGCGAGCAGCTGCGCGATACCCTGCTGCGCTATGAAGCCCGCCTGCAGGAGAACAGCCGGGAACGCGCCGCGATCGACGAAGCCGTGCAGCGGCTGGACGACGAAATCAGCCAGGCCCGGGCGGAAAACCATATGCGCTCCGAAGAGCTGCACCGGACCGAATCGGCGCGCGACCGCATGCGCCAGCGCCAGGAAATGCTGGAAAGCGAGATCAGTCGGCTTTCAGAGGACAGCCAGTCGCGGCACGAACGGCTGGATGAGATCGAAAAGCTGACCGAGCAGGGCGACGGCGAGGACGCCGCGGCTCAGCAGGCTTTGAGGAAAGCCCGCGAAACGCTGGAAAAGGCCGAGGCCGAAGCCGACGAGGCTTCGCTCCGCGCCGACATGGCCGAGGAAGCGCTCGATAAGCATAAAGCCGATATCCTCACCGCCGTCAACCGGCTCAGCGACGCCCGCAACACGCAGACCCAGAAGCAGACCATGTGCGCGCAGATGGAGGAATACCTGACCCGCCTGCGCGAAAACGAGACCGAGCTCTCCGCCCAGGGCGATATGCTGAACCGCCAGCACCAGGACGCGCTGGAAATGCAGAAGCAGGTGCTTGCGGAGCTGGACCAGGCCCGGAGCGAAGCCCAGCGCCTGGAAGCCAACGTGCGGGCGCTCGCGGCCGAAAACGAAGAAAAAGCGCAGCGCATGCAGCAGCTGGCCATGAACATGCAGTCCGCCCGCGGCCGCCTGCGCACGCTGACCGAGCTTTCCCGGGAAATGGACGGCTATGCGAACGCCGTCAAGCGCGCGCTGCAATACGCCCAGAACGATCCGAACGTCTGCGGCGTGGTGGCGCAGCTGATGCAGGTGCCTAAAGAGCTGGAAACGGCGCTGGACGCCGTGATGGGCGGCAGCTTGCAGAACATCGTCACCGCCGACGACGTGACGGCAAAGCGATTGATCGAATACCTCAAGCGCGCCGAAGCCGGCCGCGCCACCTTCCTGCCGCTGAACACCGTGCGCCCCTATTCGCTGAGCGGCGAGGAGCGCCGGGTGCTGAGCATGCCCGGCTGCCTGGGCGTGGCAAGCGAGCTGATCGCCTACGATCAGAAATACCGTCCCGTGATGGAAAACCTGCTGGGCCGCACCGTGGTGGCCGCCAGCCTGGACGCCGCGCTGCCCATCATGCGCGCCGGGCGCTACGCCTTCCGTCTGGTCACGCTGGACGGCCAGGTGATGCATTCCGGCGGCTCCATGACCGGCGGTTCCATGAAGGGAAAAACCACCAACTTCCTTTCCCGCGAACGCGAGATCAAGGAGCTGACCGCGCAGCTCAGGGAGGACGAGCGCGCCCTGGAAACGCTGCGCGCCGATACCGAGCGGATGCAGGAGCGTCAGGCCGAGGCCAAACGGCTGCGCAACGAGGCCATGGAGGCCATGCACCAGCAGGAAATCGCCGTCGCCCGGGAGCAGGAGCACGTGTTCAACGCCTCCTCCGAGCTGCAGGCGCATACCCAGCGGCTCGAAAAGACCCAGGCCGCCATCCTGCAGCTGACCGAGAGCATTGCCGAAATCAAGCAGGATCTGGTTTCGCTGACCCAGGGCGCCGAGGACGCCGCGGTGGACCGCGAGGCCATGGATCGGCGCACGGAGGAGCTGCAAAGCGATCTGCGCACGGCCCGCGAGCTGGCCGACAGCCTGCGGGAACGCGTGACCCAGGAAAAGCTGCGCTACGCCGAAACGGAGCACAGCATCGAAACGCTGCGCCGCGATAAGGCGCGGTGGGCCGAAGAGAAAGAAAGCCTGACGCAGGCGCTCGAGCGGATCGAAGCCAAGACCCGCGTACAGCGGCAGGAAGCGGAAAACGCGCTGCGCGAAGGCGAGCGCCTTTCCGCCGAGGTTGAAAAGCAGACCGCCGCCGTACAGGCTGCCGACGCCGAAACGGACCGGCTGGAGCGGCAGCGCCAGGAGCAGCTGAACCGCCAGCGCGGGCTGATGCAGGAGAGCGAGCAGCTGCACGAGCAGCATACGCGGGACGGGGACGCGCTGCACCGCACGGAGCTTCAGTATTCCAAGGCCGAGAACGAGCAGAACGCCCTGGCCGAGCATATGTGGAACACCTACGAGGCCACGCTTGCGACCGCCGAGGAGTACCGGCTGCCCGCGGGCGAATTCTTCCTGACGTCCGGCGAGCGCGACGCCAACAGCCTGCGGCGCGAGATCCGCGAGCTCGGGCCGATCAACGCGCACGCCGTGGAGGAATACGCCCAGACCAAGGAGCGCTTCGACGATATGACCCGGCAGAAGGAGGACATGGAAAAGGCCGAAAGCGACCTGCGCGGCCTGATCAAACGCCTGCTGGGACAGATGGAAAAGCAGTTCGTCAGCGAATTCGACAGGCTGAACGAGAATTTCCGGCAGACCTTCGTACGCCTGTTCGGCGGCGGACAGGCCGAGCTGAAATTGACCGATCCCGAGGATCCGCTGAACTGCGGCATCGAGGTCATCGCCCAGCCGCCGGGCAAAAAGCTGCAGCTGCTTTCGCTGCTTTCGGGCGGCGAGCGCGCGCTGACGGCCATCGCCATCCTTTTCGCCATGCTCAAGGTCAAGCCGTCGCCCTTCTGCATCCTCGATGAGATCGAGGCTGCCCTGGACGACGCGAACATCGGCTATTTCGCCGATTATCTGGTGGAATTCGCCCAGACCACGCAGTTCGTGGTCGTCACCCACCGCAAGGGCACCATGGAGCGCTGCGACTCGCTGTACGGCGTAGCCATGGAGGAAAAGGGCGTTTCCAGCATGGTCAGCGTCAACCTGGAAAACTATAAAGAATAAAAGGAGACATCATCATGGGCTTTTTTGACAGGCTGAAAAAGGGACTGAGCAAATCCCGCGGCAATCTGACCGAGCGCGTGGACGAGCTGGTGGAGAACACGCAGGTGATCGACGACGATTTTTACGAGGAGCTCACCGACATTCTGCTGCTCAGCGACGTGGGCGTAAAGGCAAGCACCGAGATCATCGACGAGCTGCGCAGCCGCGTGGAGGCGAAAAAAGTCAAGGACGCCGCCACCGCCCGGCAGATGTTCAAGGATCTGCTCACCGAAGAAATGAACATCCCGCGTCCCCCGCTGGGCTGGCCCATGGTCATGTTCGTGGTCGGCGTAAACGGCGTGGGCAAAACCACCACCATCGGCAAGCTCGCCCTGCGCTTCCAGGAGATCGGCCGCACGGTCATGCTGGCCGCTGCCGACACCTTCCGCGCCGCCGCCGACGAGCAGCTGGCCGTCTGGGCGGAGCGGGCGGGCGTGCAGCTGATCAAGCACCAGCCCGGCAGCGATCCCGCCGCCGTGGTATTCGACGCGGTGCAGGCCGCCAAGGCGCGCGGCATAGACCTTCTGATCGTGGACACCGCGGGCCGCATGCACAACAAAAAGAACCTGATGGACGAGCTGGGCAAGATGCGCCGCATCATCGACCGCGAGTATCCCGAAGCAACCATTCGCTGCATGCTGGTGCTCGACGCCACCACCGGCCAGAACGGCATCAATCAGGCCAAGATGTTCAAGGAAGCCGTGGAGATCAACGGCATCATCCTCACCAAGCTGGACGGCACCGCCAAGGGCGGCGTGGCAATCGCCATCCGCCGCGAGCTGAACGTGCCGGTCTGGTATATCGGCGTGGGCGAGGGCATAGACGATCTGCAGGCCTTCGAGGCCAAGGAATTTACCGAAGCGCTGTTCAGCAAATAACGCGGCAGGAAATTATTACCAATTGTTCAGAGACAAAATACTTTTTTAATGTCCTGTTCAAATCTTATTCATATTTTTCTGCTATACTGAAGCCAGATAAAAGATCTTTCCCATCATTCACATCACTTTCCGCTCCCGCCGATTCCAGCGTCGGCGGGAGCGGAGATTTTGGGCGCGGCAAATTGCGCCGTCTTCTGCCGCAAAGCGATGAAACGAAAACGCCCCGGCGATATGCGCCGTGGCGTCGGAAGAATATTGGGGCGGGGCATACCGGACGCGCAGGGAAAACGTCTTTCTGCCGGAGGGCCTGATACTATTCTCAATCTAAAATCTTATCATCTTTGGGTGTCTTTTCCGTCTTGGGTCAACGTAGCGCTGCTACGCCTCCCTCCATTCAGCTTAGCCAGGGCGAAAAATCCATCCCAAATCTGATAATCTTTTATACTGAGAATAGTATGAACGCCCTTTTTTTGTGCGGTTCCGCTTTACACGCCCAGCCCTTTGGCGATGTTGACGATAAAGTCCTGCGCGTTGGTCACGATGCCGCGCGTGGTCAGGCTGCCGCGGTCCATCAGCTTGTTTACGGTGAACTCGGCGATGTCCACGCAGTAGAAATAGACCTGGCGGACGGCGCCGCCGGGCAGCACGCGATAAGAGGGCGTCATATTGCCCACGGCGATGGAATGCAGCATGGTCGCCATGCAGATGACGGTGGTGGCGCCGCGCACCTGATCGCGCATGGCGTCCTGCGCCCGGTACACGTCGCCGTACACGCAGGGCAGCGGGCCGTCGTCGCGGATCGAGCCTGCCAGCACATAGGGCACGCCGTGCTTTTCGCAGGCGCGAATGATACCGTTGTCAATGCCCTCGGCGCGGATGAACGCTTCCACCGAGCCGTGATAGCGCACGCGGTTCAGCGTGTCCAGATGGTTGTAATGCCCGTTGGGCCGGTGCCGCTGGGTGTAGATATCCTGGCCGAGCGCCGTGCCCAGGTAAGCGCCCTCCAGGTCGTGGGTCGCAAGGGCGTTCCCGGCCAGGATGGCGTGCACGTAGCCGCCTGCGATCACCCGGGAAAAGGCGTCGCGCGCGTCGTAATCGAAGGAAAAGGCCGGGCCCACCACCCATACGATCTTGCCGTGATCGCGCTCATAGCGCAGCAGGTCGTACAGCTGGTCGTAATCCCGTGAAAACGAGCTTTCCCGCGAATGCCCCTGGCGGAAAGCGAAGGTGTCCACCGAATCCGTCCGCGCGTCGAAGCCGTGCGCGTACAGATAGATGCCTTCCTCGGCCTGCTCGGTGCGGCCGCAGATCACCGCGTCGCCCTTGCGAAGGTTGCGGAACTCGCGCACGACGATGCGCCCGTTTTCATAGACGGGAACGCAGTCCATGCGGCTTTCCTCGGCCAGCAGCCAGTCTTCGCCGATCTTGAAGTATTCGGGAAAAATGCTCATGGCATGGTATCCCTCGGGCGCTACGCCGTCCCGGGGCGCGGGAAGCATGCGCGCCTGCGGCGCGCCGCGGAATATCGCGGCGTCAAAGTCCGGGGCTGTATATCGGGGAAGCTCAAAAGCGCTCATGCGGTTTGGTCCTCCTTGCTGATATATGATCGCGGTTCTCCCTGACAGTATACCACACTTGCCGGGAAAAAGACAGGAAAAGTTCAGGGAAAGGACAGCCGACGCCGTCCTTTTTTCTTGTTTTTTGACGCCGGTTGCGGTAACATAGACCCATACAGGAAAGGGAGGATGAAACGCCGATGCCTGACCGTTATCTGGAATCGCTTACCTGCCCGCTGCCCGAGGACATTTCCCGTCTCAAAGGCGCGGGAGAAATTTCGCTGGCGCTGGAGCTGATCGACAAGCGCCTGGCGCAGCCCTTGCCGAAAATGCTCAGAACCCGCCTGGAGGCCGAGCGGACATTGCTGCCCCAGTGGGCCGAGCGCTATCCCTTCACCCATGAACAGCTGCTCATGGAAATGCGCAGCCGCGTGCCCGGCTTCACCGATCAGGAGCTGCGGCAGATGCTGGACGACGGGCTGCTGGACTTTATCTATGTGGACGGCACCCGGTATTATCATGAGGATCTGGCGGCTTCGCTGCTCAAATCACAGCCGCAATTGAAAAAGCGCTCGCTGAACCCGGATACCGCGCCTTCCACCCTGGACGCGGTGATCCGCCGCATGATGGACCACGATGTGGTATTCCGCTATCGCCTGCGCGCGAGCACGCATGTGCGCAGCTGGGAGCCCGATACGCTGTACCGCGTGTATATGCCCGTCGCCGCCCGCAGCATGCAGCAGACGCCCGCCGAGGATGTAAGCAGCACGCTGCTGCTGGTCGGCTGCGACGCGGAGGACGCGCCGCAGCGCACGGCCTACCTGGAGGGCAGCCTGCGCGCGAGCCCTGATTTTTCGCTGGAATATACCGTGACCCAGCGGCCCAAATATGTCGATCCCATGAACGAAAGCATCCGCCGCGTGATCTATCCGCAGGCGCGGCCGGTATGCGATGAAGATCTTGCGGAGCAGCCGCCGCATATCGTGTTCACGCCCTATCTTAAATCGCTGGCTGCCGAGCTGCGCGGCGGCGAGGCCGATCCCGTGCGCGCGGCGCGGAGGTTCTACGATTATATCACCGAAAACGTGACCTACTCCTTCATGCCGCCCTATCTGCTGATGGAGAGCGGGGCCGAGTACTGCGCCGTCAACCTGCGCGGAGACTGCGGCATCCAGGCGCTGCTGTTCATCACCCTTTGCCGCATCAGCGGCATTCCCGCCCGCTGGCAGAGCGGCCTGGCCGCCGAGCCCGACAGCGTGGGCAGCCATGACTGGGCCGAGTTTTACAGCGAGCGCCTGGGCTGGCTGCCGGTGGACTGCTCCTTCGGCGGCGGCGGCCGGCGCTGCGGCAGCGCTTTGCGGAAGAATTTCTATTTCGGCAATCTGGACCCCTGGCGCATGGTGGCCAACCGCGTGTATTACGCGCCCTTCGCGCCCGAAAAGAAGTATCCCCGCGTCGATCCCTACGACAACCAGCGCGGCGAGATCGAAAACGACCGCCGCGGGCTCCGGACGGGCGAGTTCCGCACGAGGTATGAAATGCTCTGGCATGAGGAAACGGAGGCGAAAGAATGATTATCTGCGATACGCATTGCGATACGCTGTATAACCTGGCGACGCGTCCCGGCTCGCCGCTCGACGTGACCATGGAAAACCTGGTGAAGGGCGGCGTCAGCCTGCAGACCCTGGCCATGTATGTGGGCAAGGGCCGGCAGGGCGACGTGGAGGCGCTCTTCGCTGAGATGTTCCGGCAGATGGAACTGCTCGAGGCCGCGGGCTGGCGGCGCGTGGACGACCCCAGCCAGGCCGTTGACGGGCAGGTGTCGGTCATGCTCTCCATCGAGGGCTGCGAGCCCTTCGACAAGGGCCTGCAGGTGGTGGAGGAATACCGCTGCCGCGGCGTGCGCATGGCGGCAGTCACCTGGAACCATGAAAACACCCTCGCGTATCCCGCCCTGAGCGGCGATACCCGCGGGCTCAAGCCCTACGGCCTGGAGGCCGTGCGCCTCATGCAGAAAATCGGCATCGCCGTAGACGTCAGCCACCTGAACGACGCCGGCGTGTGGGAGATCCTGGAAAAGTGCGGCCTGCCGCCCATGGCAAGCCACAGCAACTGCCGCGCGCTGGTGAACCATCCCCGCAACCTCAGCGACGACCTGCTGCGCGCGATCTTTGAAAAGGGCGGCTATGTGGGCGTTAATTTCTGGCCCACCATCGTGGGCGAGCCCGCCACCATCGACCGCATCATCGACCATATCGCGCATATGTACGATCTGGGCGGCGAGGGCAAGGTCGGCTTCGGCTCGGACTTCGACGGCATCGAGCGCAAGCCCGAAGGGCTGAACAATCCCGCCGATTTCCCCAACCTGCTCAGCGCCTTGCGCCGCCGCGGCTTTGCTGAAAAGGACGTGGAGAGCATCGCGGGCCAGGGCCTGCTCGCCTATTACCGGCGGATCGCGGTATAATACTATTCTCAATCTAAAATCTTATCATCTTTGGGTGTCTTTGGTCAACGTAGCGCTGCTACGCCTCCCTCCATTCAGCTTAGCCAGGGCGAAAAATCCATCCCAAATCTGATAATCTTTTATACTGAGAATAGTATAACACAGAAACGCTGTCCGAAAGCGTTTGCAAAGAAAGACCGGAAATCAGGATCGTCTGATTTCCGGCCTTTTTTGTTTTTATAACGGTTTCAATCCGTGCGCCTGCCCGTTACTCCATTTTGCCCAGCCGCATCAGCAGGATGGCGACGTCGCCGCGGACGGCGTTTTCGCTCTCGCTTTCAGGCAGGGTCAAATCCATGTTTTCGATCCCGACCATCCGGCAGAGGATGTTGCAGGAGCCCTCCAGATCGGTGCGGCTCATGGGGCTGTCGGCTTTGGCGGAGGGGGGCAGCATACCGACCTTAATCAGCGCTTCCACGGCCTCGTCCTGCGTGCCGATGCCGCCCAGCATATGGAACACGGCCACGGCCCAGTCGCTTACGACGGCTTCATCGCGGACGCCGAAGGAATCCTCGGTTTTCGCTTCCATAAAGCCGTGCTCGAAGGCGAAACGAACGGCCTCGTAATAGGCGTCGCCCTCGGAGGCGTCGTTCAGGGTGACCTGAGAATTGTCCTTCGCGCCGAAGGGATTATAGATCTGCTCGAAGGCGTCCTTGTTCGCGTTGATCGCCGCGGCGCTGCCAACGGTGATCCTGACGCCGTTTTCGGCCAGCTTGCGGAAGAGCTCGGCGGAGGCGGTAACGGTTTCGGGCGTTACGGACTTGAGCGCGCGCATATAGGTGATGGTCAGATCCTGCGGCAAGCCCGCCATCGTAAGCGTCATCGCGTCGATCGCGCCGGCCAGTTCGCCCTCGCCCAGTGCAAGAGCGGAATATGCGCTCATGATATAGCCGTCCAGCGTAGCCTGATCGATTTTCAGTTCCGCCATCTGATTGGCGATCGATTCATACACGGCATAGGTCTCGGCGATGTTTGGATCCATGTACGCCAGCAGCACCAGGCCGCCTTTATCCACGACGTCCGCAAAGCTGGAGTAAACGCCGTACTGATCGCGCAGCTGCGGCACCAGGATAATATCTTCCAGCACGTTGCCGACCACCTTGAGTCGGATGTCAAAATCCTCCAGGCCCAGCGTCTCAAACCCGGCGGCAAGCACGTTGTACTGCACGTTGCTGTCCACGATCACGGCTTCGCGGGCCGCGGGCGCGGGGATTTCATATACGGCCGCTTCGATGGGCTTTTGTTCCAGTCCGGCTACGAAAGCGTCCGCCAGGGGCTGATTTGCGGCGATGCTCTCCGCGCTGCCCGCGAAGATCAGCACGGCGTTCGCGCTGTTGTTCAGCCCGCTCTGCACCTGAAGCAGCTTTTCGCCGACCTTTTCGGGCGCGTCGTTCAGCAGGGTTTCCACCTGCTCCAGGAACTGATAGTACTCCACGCCGGAGTTCAGGTAACTGAGCATCCTGAAATACGGGCTTTGCACGGCCAGGCTGCGGTAGATGGCCAGGCTGGTCGCGTCATTGTTGATGGAGTTGCGCACTTTTGTCTTTTCGGCTCCGATCTTCTCGCGCAGCGCATCGGCGTTGTCAAACCGGGTATGATATACCAGCTCTTTCATCAGATCGTATCCGGCGGCAAGGTCTTCGTCCAGCGCGATCCATCCCATGATGAAGCGCAGATGCGGCAAATCGTTTTCATCGATCACGGTCAGGCCGATGCTTCTGCTGTACAGATAACGGGGGATCAGCACATCCAGTTCGTCCTTTGTGTGCGCGTCGGTATCCAATTCTCCCATCAGGCTGCCGTACAGCTTATACCAAAGGAGATCCTCCAGGGCGATGCCGGAGCCGTCCAGGAAGACGCAGGTCTGGCCTACGCCATCCAGCGCGGCGGTCGCGTTGATGCGGCGGATGCCGGCTTCGTCGGTGACGTCGCTGATCTCGTAAGTGCGCACTTCCTCGGGCAGGCTTTCCACGGTTACGGCCTGCAGCTGACGCACGTATTCGGCGGCGTCGTCCTTGCTTTCAGGCGCGTTGGTCCTATCGATCACCGCCTGCTTTTCCTCGTCGGTCATGGCGCTCTTGATATCGGCCAGCTTCCGGGCCAGCGCCTCGTCGCGCTCCTCCTGCAGGCCGGGCTGCGGGTAGGTGGTGGTCAGCGTCCAGGTCTGCTTATCCAGCAGCCAGTCCCTGATCGCCTGCTGATAAAGCCCCTGCTCGTTCATTTCGCCAATGCGGTTGACCGCGTCTTGTTTGTCCAGGTAGGCGAAGGGATTGTCGGTCACGGCATATGAGTAGGAGAAGCTCTGGAGGATCGACTGCACCGGATTGTTATTTTCGGAGGCCAGCTTCTGGTCCAGCCGCAAAGAGGCGACCTCGCTGTCCACCATCGCGGCGTCAAACCCGTTTTCCGCGATATCGCGCAGGGCGTTTTGCACCGTTTCGCGGAACAGCTGCCCGTCGTCCTCGCCGATGTTTGCGGCGGAGAAAAGAATGGCGTCGTCAGGCGCGGCCATTTCACGGCCGACGCTGAAGGAGGCGGTGGGGAAAGCCTTTTTCAGCTGCTTCATCAGCTCGGAACCGTTGCAGCTCAGCAGCGAACAGAGATTATCCATGATCTGTTCCTGCTCCACGTTGCCCTTCATGCCGGGGCACACGATATAATACAGGATGCTGGAACGGTTGGCGGTGTCGCTGTCCTTGGTAGCGGGATAGGCGACCTTGCTCTCCACCGGTTCGGTCACAGCCTTGTAATCGGGCTCCTCAAAAGTGAATTCGGTCTTTTCATACGGCGCGAAGGCTTCGTTCAGCAGCGTCAGGAAAGCGGTATAGTCGGAAAACTGGCCGTACAGATAGACCATGCAGTTGGAGGGATGATAGTAGCGCTTGTGATAATCCTTCAGCATCTCCCAGGTCATTTCGGGAATGTGATCCGGGTCGCCGCCGGGGTTCATGGATACGGAAGCGCCGGGGAAGGTGGCCTTGTTGGCGTTGTACAGCGCGGCTCTGCTCAGCGACATCATGCCCAGCATTTCGCTGTACACCGTGCCCTCGATGGTCAGGTCGTCATCCGGTGAAGCCATGCGGTAACGCCAGGCCTCGGTGCGGAAAGTGCTTTCATTCCGCAGGATCAGGGGATGCAGGCAGCTGTCCGTGTAATAATCGGCATACCTGAGCAGCTGCGCCTCGCTGAGCGAGGCTATGGGATAGAAGCACATCGCGTCAGTCGTATGCGCGTTGATATAGGTGTTGTAGGTCTGTTTCATCAGGTTGAACCACAGCGCCGCGGAAGGATACTTGTCCGATCCGGCGCAAACGGCGTGCTCAAACACATGGGGCAGGCCGGTATCGTCCTGCTGGCGGGTCTTGAAGGTCAGCTGGAAAGCGCGGTTGGTATCGGCGTTGGCGATATAGGTCAGGCCCGCGCCGGTCTGCTGGTGCTCAAACAAGACGATCTGCGCGCCGATCATCGGCAGCTCGCGGATCTCCTTCACCTCGAAGCCCTCGATCACGTCGCCCACCTGGGGAAGCGCGGCGGGAGCTTCCGGCGCGGGCTCGCCCTGCGCGTTCTGCGATTCGGAGCCGTTGATGGCCTCGATGATCAGCTGCAGCTTCTGCTGCGCGGAGGCGAGATCGGCGCTCAGGCTTTCGATCTGCTCGTTCTTCTGGGCCGATTCGGCGGCCAGCGCATCGATCTGCGACTGCGCGGCGCCGGCCTGCTCGGTCAGGGCGGCGATCTCGGCGGCGTGCGTTTCCACCGCGGTGTTCAGCGCGGCGATCCTGGCCTCCTTTTCGGCCACGTCGGCGGTCAGCGTCTGGATCTGCGCTTCCTTGTCGGCCACGTCTGCGGTCAGCGCTTCGATCCGCTCGGTCTTTTCGGCCACGTCGGCCGTCAGCGTTTCGATCTCGGCGTCCTTGGCGGTCAGCGCTTCGGTTTTCTGGTTGACCTCTTCGGTCAGCGCGTCCATTTTCGACAGGTTTTCTTTAATAACGTCTTGCATGGAAGCAAGATCGGCGTTCAGGTCCTTGATCCTGTTGCTGTTGCGCACATTGGTGACGCCGATCACCGCGGATGCGACCAGCACGACGGCGCACAGGATGGCAATCATTTTTTTCATGCGGATGTCCTCCTTGAACCTTTGGCAGAGTATAGTTTATTATATCACTTTTTTCGCTTCGATGGAAGAGCGCCTTTTTCCGTCAGCCAAACATCCAGCGGACGACCTTGACGATGTGCTCCGACCAGAAGACCATATCGTGCTGTCCCGGGCCTTCATGATACTGATGCGCCACGTTTTCGGCCTCCAGGAAGCGGTGCATCTGCCGGTTGTTTTCCAGCAGGAAGTCCTCCGTGCCGCAGCACATGTAGATTTCGGGGATCGTACTCCCGGCCTTTTTGAGGTTGCGCACGAGCACTTCGGGGTTGCAGTCGCGGTCCTCCACGGTTTCCAGATCGCCGAAGCACTGGCGGTAATACTCGTAATTGGCCACGCCGTTGTCCTGGCCCGGCTTCATATGGGCGATACCGTGCACGATCAGGGCTGAAGACAGCGCGCCGATCTTGCCGAAGCGCTCGGGGTAGGCCAGGCCGGTGTGCAGCGCGCCGAAGCCGCCCATCGACATGCCCGTGATGCAGGTGTCCGCCGCGCCGTTCGCCAGGCCGAAGGTTTTATGCACGTAATCGGGAAGCTCTTCTCCTACCAGCCGCTGATAATCGTGGCCGGTGGACAGGCCGTTCAGGTAGAAGGAGTTTTCCGCCGTGGGCATCACGATGGCGAAGTTGTACTGCTGGGCCAGGTATTCGGGCACCCAGTTGCCGGCCTTGCCGGTATAGCCGTGCAGCAAAAACAGCGTGCGCATCGGCCCCGTGGGCTCGGGCCACGGGTGCGGAACGTCGGCGCGGGTGTCGTTGGGGATCAGCATTTCAAAGGCTGCCGCGCGGTGCAGGGCGTTGGAATAGTATTCGATGCGGTAGTATGCCATGATGGTTTCTCCTTTCTCCCCCGTCAGTCGGCCCGGGTACGGCCCACGCCGATCAGCGAGGGGACGGCGCGCACAAATTTTTTGTTATTGTATATGGCAAGATCGTTGAGCAGTTTGCCATGGAATACCAGCGCCATGGTGTTGCCGCCGTCCAGGTTGAAGGCCTGCGCAGCGCCGCGTTCCTTCATCATTTCGGCCACGCGCTGCAGCGTGGTGCCTTCGCTGTCCCGCGTGCGTCCCTGGACGGACAAAAGCAGGTAGTGTCCCGGCGCGATCATGCCCAGTGCATGCCGCGGCTCGAGGCTTTTGAAATACTGATACACGAGCTCGTTGATTTCCCCGTCGCGGATCAGCCAGGGGCCGAAGCTGAACACGTTGACCGCGCCTTCGGCCAGCAGCTCATCGGCCGTGCGCTCGTTGCAGTCGTATACTTCCAGCCTGCCGTCGGGATACTGGGCCATCATGTCCAGGTTGGGCAGATGGTGGCCCG
This sequence comes from uncultured Eubacteriales bacterium, assembly GCA_902761825.1. Lineage (GTDB taxonomy): Bacteria > Bacillota > Clostridia > Christensenellales > Aristaeellaceae > SFMI01. Next base: position 2,636 of record CACWLY010000091.1, on the reverse strand, counting down.
TTTTGCTGTTGGTGCGGGTGGAAAGCACGCGGCCGTCGCGGATGATCAGCCCCACGGTTTCCTTTTTGTTGATGCGGTTGGCGTAAAAATCGTCGGAAAAGGCCAGCACAAACCCCTGTTCCCGGGCGAACACGTCGGGCTTCAAAAAGCCCCGGCCCGGGTTCTCGGGATCGGCGACCGCCGTTTGCAGCGTTTCGCCGTTCCGCGTCCATATCTCGGTTTCAAACCATTCCAGCTTGGCTTCGCTGTCCTCCCGGCGCACGATGGTGATCTGCAGATCACAGCTCAGGTAGATCCAAAGGCCTTCGGCGTCGTTTTCGTAAAAGTATTCGCCGTCTTTCGCCAGATAGCCCTCGGCGTCGCGCTCCGGCCAGTCAGGCGCGGGCGTGGGCGCGGGGGAAGCCAGCGGGCGCATGGTGGGCCAGGGCGCGCGGACGGCGTCCTCGGAAAAGAGCGCGTTCCAGGTCTTTTCGTCTACGGCGCCGGTGACCTCCAGGCCGTTGAGCTGCTGGAAGCGGCTGATGCGGTCGGCCGTGTCCTGCGTGTACTGCCGCGTGAGCTGGTCGGTGCGTATGTAGTTCAGCGCCCGCAGCCGCCGCTTGACGGCCAGCACGTCGTCGCCGTGGTCGCCCGCGGACAAAGGCAGCGCGGCCTCCGCAAAGCAGAGGGAGGCGCATATCAGGAGCGCGGCGAGGCTCCAAATCAGTCTTTTCAATCCAGTCATTCCCTGCTCCGTTCCGCTGTCGTCGTACTGCTTCAATTTTACCATGCTTTCGGCTTTTTCTCAATGACGCAGTGCGCAGAATATGCTTTTTTCCTGAGCATATCCTGTTTTTTTGCCGGTTTTTCGCTTGTTTTGCAGGAGGGGACATGAGCGGCGCGCCGCGCGCATACAATAGAAGCGTGCGGCCGGCCGCCTTTGGCATATCATTCTCCCCGGGGACATATCCATGGATATGCGAAAAGGGGGTATGAACATGATCAAGCGGCCTGAACCGCAGACCCAAACACAGACCCGGAAAAAGCCGCGGCGGCTGCGCGGCGCTTCGCGGGGCGCGGCGCTCGCGCTTGCGCTGCTGCTCACGGTTGGCGCGTTCTACGTGGGCGTGATGCCCGAAACCCTGCCCGTGGCGGCGAAAAAGCGGGAGCTGCCGGTATACAGCGTGGATCGCGACGACGGCGCTGTGGCGATCAGCTTCGACGCCTCCTGGGGCGGCGACAAGACCGAAAAGCTGCTCGATATCCTGGATGAGTACGGCGTGAAAACCACCTTTTTCCTGGTGGATATCTGGGTAAAAAACTATCCCGGGCTCGTTAAGGAGATCGCCGCCCGGGGACACGAGATCGGCAATCACAGCACTACTCATCCGCATATGTCCCAGCTCGGCGAGCAGCAGATCATCGAGGAGCTGTCCGCGCAGGCCGGGCACGTGGAGGAGCTGACCGGCGTGAAGCCCACGCTGTTCCGCCCGCCCTACGGCGATTATAACGATCGGCTCGTGCGCACCGCCCGGGATCAGGGATACGAGGTGATCCAGTGGAGCGTGGACAGCCAGGACTGGAAAAACCGCGGCGCGGCCGACGTGATCAATCGCGCGAAAAAAGCGCGGAGCGGCGATATCGTGCTGTTCCATAACGACGCCGAATTCACCGTGGACGCGCTGCCGGAGATTCTGGAGGATTACAAGGCCCGCGGCCTGAAAATCGTGCCCGTGTCCGAGATCCTGCTGGAGGGCGAAACCGTCATCGACTCCCAGGGAAAACAACATGCCAAATAACAACAATACCGGAGGGATCAAACAATGGAGTCCGTTACCAACCAACTGATGCTGACAGGCGAAGTCACCGAGGAACCGCAGTATGACCACGAGGTGTTCGGCGAGGCTTTCTTTCATACCACGCTCAGCGTGCCGCGGCTGTCCGGCGCGTACGATCTGCTGCCACTCACCGTCAGCGAGCGGCTGATGGCCGAGGGCTTTCGCCAGGGGCAGACCGTCGCGATCGCCGGTCAGCTGCGCTCATACAATAAGGTGCTCGGCGGCCAGGGCAGGCTGCTGCTGACGGCTTTCGCCCAGCGGCTGCGCACGGTGGACGAGGAGGAAAACCCGAACACCGTGTTCCTCACCGGCGCGCTGTGCAAGCCGCCCTCCTTCCGCACTACGCCCTTCGGCCGGGAGATCGCCGATCTCATGCTGGCGGTCAACCGCAGCTATGGCAAGAGCGATTATATTCCCTGCATCGCCTGGGGACGCACGGCGCGCTTTGCCTCCGGGCTCAGCGTGGGCGACCGCATCCAGCTGCAGGGACGTTTCCAGAGCCGCGCCTATCAGAAGCAGCTGGCCGACGGCACCGTGCAGGAGCGTATGGCCTACGAGGTGTCTGTCAGCCGCCTGACGCTGGACACCTCCGCCATCGGCGCGGCCGTCCAGGAAGCGCCTTCCCGCCCCCGCTACACCACCGGCGTGATCCAGTAACCGGGCCTGTATTCTTCTTCTAAGAGCCAATTCACGAAGGGGATAAGGAGCAGAAAAGGGAACGGGGCTGTTGCACTAAGAAAAAGTGCAGCGGCCCCCTTTTTATAGGCATTCAAGCAGCACAGCAGTCAAGAAATGAGCAAATTCCTGAATTTTGGGATA
>CACWLY010000090.1 GCA_902761825.1 uncultured Eubacteriales bacterium | reverse complement strand
TGGCCTGCCCGGGAGCGGTGGCATACCCTATCCTACTGACAGCGGCAAGTTGCTTTTTCGACAAGTTGCGCAACGTCCGCCCGCAGCCGGGGTCCGGGGAGGGGCTCCCTCCCCGGCGGGAGCTCGAGGGCAGCGCCCTCGTCGTTCTCCCTGCTCTTAATTCACCCTTCGCATCATGGCTCTTAGAACGCGAATAGAAAAAGAGCGCCAGGGGCGTCGTGAAATGAAGCTCCTGGCGTTCTTTTCTTATAAGCTGTTTGCCTGCCGCGGCGTTCGCTGTCAGCTTTCGTTGGGGAAATCGCCCTCGTAGAGGTAGCGCTGGGTAGCGGGGCCGGCCTTGCCGTCGGGGTTCAGGCCCTTGTCGCGCTGGAAGCGCTTGACGGCGTCGACGGTATCCTGGCCGTAGTATCCGTCCGTGCTGCCGTGGAAGTAACCGGCGCTCTTCAGCGCTTTTTGCAGCTTGGTGACCAGCGAACCCATGGTGCCCTTTTCGAGGGTCACATAGTTGCCGTCGGGCGATTTGGTGACGCGCACGAAGGTATTGGGCTGGGGGGTAGCGGTGGCCTTGGGGGGCTTGGTGGTCGCGGCGGCCGCGGCGGTGGAGGACTTGACCGTATCCCCGAAGAGCGCCTTCAGGGTCGCGGTTCCGGCTTTGCCGTCGGCGGTGATGCCGTTGGCCCGCTGGAACGCTTTCACCGCTTCCTCGGTGGCCGCGCCGTAGGAGCCGTCCACCGCGCCGCTGAGGTAGCCCTTGGCTTTGAGCTTGCTTTGCAGCGCGCGCACCGCCGCGCCTTCGCTGCCCTTCTGAAGCTTGACGCCGATGATGCCCACCACGTTGTTGGCCTTCTTGGCGGAATTGGAATACAGCTTTTCCAGCGTGCCGGGGCCGGCCACGCCGTCGTCGTCCAGGCCGTTGCGCTTCTGGAAGGCGATGATGGCCTGCTCGGTCATATCGTCCACGTGCCCGCTTGCGCTGCCCGCGAGGTAGCCCAGCGAGATCAGGCGGTTCTGCATCTGCTTCACCTTGTCGCCGCTGGAGCCGCGGGTCAGGTACACGTTGGAGATCTTGGGCGTATGCGTGGGCTTGGGCGTCGCGGTAACGCGCTTTGTGGGCTTGGGCGTCGCCGTAGGCTTGGGCGTCGCGGTGGTCTTGGGGGCCGCGGTGGCCGCCGAAGAGGAGCCCAGCCGCGCCAGGGTGGAGGGGCCGACCACGCCGTCGGGCGTCAGCTTGTTCTGGCGCTGGAATTCCTTGACCGCGTTTTCGGTATACTCGCCGAAGTCGCCGTCGGCCTTGCCTTCAAAGTATCCCAGACGGCGCAGCGATTCCTGCACGTTGCGCACGCGCTCGCCCTGGTCGCCGCGCTTGATCAGCGTGGAGGCCGTGGCGTTGGGATCGGGCGAGGGCGTATCGGTGGGGATCACGCCGGGAACGATGGTGGCCACGCCGATCGTGGGCGTGGGCGTGATGGTCTCCAGCGGTCCGCTCGAAGGCGCGTCCCAGCTCTGAATATTGGGATCGGTTGTGGGCGTTTCCGTGGGCACCGGGGTTTCGGTGGCCGGCGCCGGGCTTTCGCTGTAACGCTTCCAGGTGCTGGCGTCGGTGTTCTGGTTCTGCTCGTCGGGATTGACGATGCAGCCGCTCAGCAGCACGCAGAGCGCGCAGATCAGCGCGGCGAGCGCCAGCAGCTTACCCAAGTGACGATTGATCATAGTTATCCCTCCCCATAAACGGGTGATATGGTGACGTGATTATTCCAGCGCGTCCATGCCGGTGTAAACGATGCCCTGCATGCCCACGCTGCGCGCGCCCGCAATATTGTCGGGCCGGTCGTCGATAAAGACCGTTTCGGCCGGGTCCAGGCGGTAGCGGTCGAGCAGCAGCCGGTAAATGCGCGGATCGGGCTTGCTAATCTTTTCCCGGCTGGAGACCACGATGCCGTCCATCTGCGAAAAAATATCGGGGAACTGCTTTTCGGTATGGGCGAAGGGCTCCAGGCCGTAATTGGACAGCACGAACAGCCTTTTGCCCATTTCGCGCAGCCGGGGCAGCAGATCGACCGGCGGCAGACGGCGCATCATCGTGCAGAAATCCACGATGGCGGGCAGCACTTCGCGCCACCGGCTCTCATCCCCGGCCAGCGCGGCGGCGTGGCGGGCGACCTCTTCCTCGGTGACCAGGCCGCCGTCCAGATCGACCCAGTACCGGTCGCCGTACACCATTTGAGGGGTCAGACGCCCGTCCAGCTGCCCGGGCACCAGCGCGGGCACGTAGGTTTCGGGCTCCCAGGTCAGCAGCACGAGGCCCACGTCGAAAACGACATTTTTTGCCTGCTCTATCAATACGTTCAAATCAGCCGCCTCCATCCTTTGTAACCGTATTCAATATATCACACATTTGTAACAATTTCAACGGTTTTTATGCAGTTTGACAAATCTTGTAACATTTTCTGCTTTTCCGACAGCCCGCGCGTGTTTTTGTTGACAAGCGACGGGCAATGATCTAAACTGATACTAACCTCTGTTTAAAACAGATATCTTTTCGTCGCTTTTTCGCCCTGACTGCGCTTCATTCCGGTCAACGCAGCGCTGCCGCGCCTCCCTCCCTTCAGCTTTGCCAGGACAAAAAAATGGCTCGAAAATCTTATCTCTTTTAATCAGAGCTTAGTATCACAATGGAAAATTACAGGCGCAAAGGAGGAAAAAACGATGCGAAAACGCAATCCGCATATTGCGCGGGCCCTGTTCTGGGACGCGCTGATCCTGCTGGCGCTGTCGGTGTACGAGCTGTGCGTCCGTCTGGATTCCTCCTGGGGCTGGGCCAAGGGTTATTTTCTTTCCCATCTGGAAGCGCGAACGCCCCTGAGCATTATCGTGAAGCATATTCCGTATCATAACCTGGGGGTCTGGATGTACATGCTGGGCTGCGCGCTGCTGGCCCTGTGGGCGCTCCTGTCCCCGCGCACGCGCCGCGTCTGCGCGTTCCTGCTGCCGCCCGCCGCCGCGCTGACCGCCCTGGGCTTTGCGCTGCGGCTCACGATTTTCGGCGAGCTGATCCGCATGCTGAAGCTGCTTCCCCTGGTAGTCCTGCTGCTGCTGTGCCTTGCGCACGTGCTCCTGCGTCCGGCCCATAAACGCCCGGAAAACCAGCCCGGTTCCCCGTCCGAGCGCCATCGCCGCTCCGAACGCCACCGCGCGGCATAATATTAAGAAGAGGTGCCACCATGAAACGACTGACTGCTTTGCTGCTTTCCCTGTTTCTCGCGCTTTCGCTGCTGCCCGCGGCCCAGGCCGACACGGTCGGCGTATACTTCGGCTCCCGGCAGGCGGTCTATTCGCAGGGCGGGGAGATCACGCTGACGCTGAAAGCCATGCACGCCGTGGAAAGCGACCTCACGGTGTCATTGGCCGATCAGTACGGAAACGCGTATACCGTCACGCTGCCCAAGGGGCGCAATTCGCTGCAGTTCACCGTCGCCGCCCCGCAGACGGCGAACGGCGGCAGGCTGGTCTATACCCTGCTGGACGGGGAGGGCTATGTGCGCCGCACGCCGGGCGTCTGCTCGGCCGTTCCGCGCGGCGGGGCAAGGTACAGCTTTTCCGAGGACGTATACCAGACCTACGCCGGGCGCGATCTGCCCATAAAGCTGCGGGTGGAAAACCCGGGCAGCCTGGCCGAAGGCACCGTGATCCGCTTAAAGGACCCGGCTGGCCGCGAATACTACTCCTTCACGCACGAGGCCAGGCGCGAGGCGTACGCGATCACCTTTGAAACCGACGACAGCTGGGTGCCGGGCACGCGGCTTTCGGTATGGGTGGACGGGCGCGATACGGCCGACGATGACGCGCTGCTTGCCGTGGGCGTGAGCGGCATGAAGGCCATCTGGGGCGTGGACCGCAGCGACAACAAGATCGCCTTCACGATGGACAGCGGCTCCCATAACCGCTATATTTACCGCATCCTGGATATCCTGGACCGCTATAACGTCAACATCACCTTCTTCGTGACCGGCGAATTCGCCGCCGCCAATCCCGAAATGGTGCGCGAAATGGCGGCGCGCGGCCATGAGCTGGGCAACCATACCTGGAGCCATCCCGATATGGACACGCTGAAAAAGAACGAGATCTATTCCGAATTGACCCGCACAAGCGACCTGCTGGAGGCGCTGGGCGGCAAGCCGGTCACCGTGTTCCGCCCGCCCTACGGCCACCTGAGCGGACAGGCGCGCTCGATCGTCAACGCCCTGGGCATGCAGGCCGTGCGCTGGACGCACGAGAGCATGGACGCCCGCAAGGAGGGCAGCGAGGAAAACAGCCTGAAGTACTCCACAAAGAATATGAAGGGCGGCAGCATCATCCTGACGCATACCAGCACGGCCTGCACGCTGGCGGTGCTGGATCAGATCCTGCAATTCTATCAGGACAACGGCTTCGAGGTGGTGCCGGTCAGCCAGCTGCTGCTGGAGGGCGACACCTATATCGACGAAAACGGCATCCAGCACGCCGTAAAGTAATACGCATCGAGGTATTCACATAATGGCTTCGGTTTTGCAGAAGGCCCGCCGCACGCTGATCGGCGACAAAGCCTTTTATCGCGCCGTGCTGGCGATCATCATTCCGGTGATCATCCAGAACAGCATATCCAATTTTGTCAACCTGCTGGACAACCTGATGGTCGGCGCGCTGGGCGACGCGCAGATGAGCGGCGTTTCTATCGCCAATCAGCTGGTGTTCGTGTTTAACCTGGCCGTGTTCGGCGGCCTTGCCGGGCCGGGCATATTCGGCGCGCAGTTTTACGGCGCGGGGGATATCGGCGGCCTGCGGAACACCTTCCGCATCAAGCTGATCGAATCGATCTTCCTGCTTTCGCTTGCCGCGGTGGCCTTCCTGGGCTTCAGCAGGCCGCTGATCTCGCTGTTTTTGCAGGGCGACGGCGACCCCGCGCTGGCCGAACAGATGCTGCGGCAGGGCCACGATTACCTGATGGTGATCCTGCTGGGCCTTCCGGCCTTCGCCCTGACCCAGTGCTACGCCGGCACCCTGCGCGAAATGGGCGAAACGCGGCTGCCGATGCTCGCCAGCGTGACCGCCGTGATCACCAACGCCGTGTTCAACTACCTGCTGATCTTCGGCAGGCTGGGACTGCCCCGGCTGGAGGTGGTGGGCGCGGCGCTGGCCACGGTGATCAGCCGCTATGTGGAGCTCGCCATCGTTACGGTCTTCACCCATCGGCACCACGCGCGCTTTTCCTTTATCGAGGGCGCGTTCCGCACGCTGCGCGTGCCGGGCTCGCTGCTCAGGCGCGTGCTGCGCATGGGCGCGCCGCTGCTGGCAAACGAGGTGCTCTGGTCCGTCGGCATGAGCACGCTGACCGCAGTGTATTCCATGTGCGGCCTGACGGTGGTATCGGCCCTGAGCATCACCTTTACGATCTCCAACCTGTTCAATTCCGTGTACATGTCGCTTGGCACCGCCGTATCGGTGATGGTCGGGCAGGCGCTTGGCGCGGGGGACTTCAAAAAAGCGCGGGGCGACGTGTGGCGGCTGATCGCCTTCGGCGTCGCGAGCGCGCTGTCGATGGGCGTACTGCTGATCCTGGCCGCGCCGCTGATCCCCCGGGCGTACACCGGCGTCACGCCCGACGTGCGCCGCGAGGCGACCCGGCTGCTGATCGTCACGGCCTGCGCGATGCCGCTGTATTCCTTCGCGCACTGCACCTACTTTACCCTGCGCTCGGGCGGCAAAACCATCATCACCTTCCTGTTCGACTGCGGCTATACCTGGATCATATCGGTGCCGCTGGCCCTGCTGATGGTGAAGGCGCTGCACGCCGACGTGCTGGTCGCCTTCGCCGCGGTGGAATCGGCCAACATCATCAAATGCGTCCTGGGCTATTTCTTCGTGCGCTCGGGCAGATGGATCCAGAACCTGACCACCGTAACGGGCAATGCGTAGGCTGGAATACACGGTGCGGCCCGGGGACGCGGGCAAAACCGTCGGCTATCTGCTGGAGCGGCGGCTCATGCTGTCCGGACACCGCGTCGCAAGCCTCAAGTTCAGCGGCGGCATCCTGCTGGACGGGCAGATAGCGCATACCGGCGTGATCGCACGGCCCGGGCAGACGCTCTGCGCGCTTTTGACGGACGGCGAGGCTTCGCTGACGCCGTATGAGCTTCCGCTTTCCGTTCCATACCGGGACGCCGATCTTCTGATCGTGGATAAGCCCGCGCCGCTGCCCGCTATCCACAGCGCCCGGCAGGACGAGCGCACGCTCGAAAACGCGGTGTACGCCTGTCTCGGCTGCCCGGAACGCTTCGCGTACCGCCCGGTCAGCCGCCTGGACAAGGGCACCAGCGGGCTGATGCCGGTAGCGCTCAACGCGCATATGCACGACCGCATGCAGCGGCTGCTGCACACGGACGGCTATGTGCGCGAATACCTGGCCGTCGTGGAGGGCGCGCCGCCCGCGGACGAGGGCGTCGTGGACGCGCCGATCGCCCGGGACAGCGGCGTGAAGCGCTGCGTCCGCGCCGACGGCAAGCCCGCCGTGACCCGGTACCGGGTGCTTAAGCGGGCGGAGAACGGCCGCGCGCTGGTCCGGCTGCGGCTGGAAACCGGGCGCACGCATCAGATCCGCGTGCACATGCTGCATCTCGGCTGTCCGGTGGCGGGGGATTACCTGTATGGTGAAGCGCTCGGCGCGCTGCCCGGGCGGTTCGCCCTGCACAGCGCGTATCTGGCCTTTTCGCATCCGCTGACCGGGGAGGCGGTCCGGGTGGAAAGCCCGCTGCCATCGGAGCTTGGGCGGCTGCTGGAGGCGCGCGGCTGACCCGGGGATGAAAACGCGCGCTTTTCCCGTTTTATCGGTGAAAGCTCAAAGGAGGAGTCCTTATGCTGAAACGACTGACGGCGGCCTGCGCCGCGCTGATCCTGCTGCTCGGCTGCGCCGCGGCCGACGGGCTTGTGCCCGGCAACGCGTTCTGGATCATCCCGGACAGCGATACCCGGCTGCTCACCGAGGCCGAGCTGTGGCAGTACACCCGGGAAACGCTGCGATATATCCGCAACGAGATCCTGGCGCGCTACGGCTACGCCTTTGAATCGCTCAAGTTCTACAATTATTTCAACTCCAAGCCCTGGTACGCCGCGGGCGGCTACCAGACGCTTTACAAGCTGTCCTCCACCGCCTGGGCCAACGTGGACACCGTCAAGGCCGTGGAGCGCGAGATGGACCGGCAGAAGACCGAAAACGAGGGCGGCATCGACATCGCGCGGATCATCGAATACCAGAACGGCATGGGCGGCTATGGCAACATGCTCAATTACGGCAACAGCCGCGGCGTGGGCAGCGGATTGACCCTGGCCGAGAACGATCCGACCTATCAGCCCGATCCAAAGCCGCTCCGGGAGCCGCTGCCGCGCCGTACGCCGATCCCGTATTACTGCTACAATACCGAATACATCATCCCGGACAGCGATATCCGCCCGCTGACCGAGGGCGAGCTGTGGGCGTACAGCCGCGAAACGCTGCGCTATATCCGCAACGAGATCCTGGCCCGCCACGGGTATACCTTTAATAAGGAAAAGTTCGCTTCCTATTTCGGCGGCAAAGCCTGGTATCAGCCCGGCGGCTACGACGATACGCTGCTTTCCAGCCTGGAATGGACCAACATCGATATCGTCAAGCAGGTGGAACGCGAGATGGACGACCTGGATATCACGAACAGCGGCTATCTGGATATCAGCGCCATCATCTATAACCAGGCCGCGGGCCTGTGCCCGGGAAACTGATACCGTTCTTCTTCTGAAATCTTGCATCTTTGGGCGTCTTTTCCGTTCTGGCTTTGCGTTGTACGCCTGCGCCCTGCGCATACGCTTGCGCGCGGGCTCCGGGCGGCAATCTGCGGGATTGCCCGCCCTCAGCCTCACTGCGTCCGGCGCCGCTCCGGTCAGCGCAGCGTTGCTGCGCCTTCCTTCGTTCCGCTTTCCGGTCAACGTAGCGCTGCTACGTCTCCCTCATTCAGCTTAGCCAGAACGAAAAATCCATCTCAAATCTGATAATCTTTTAACCTGAGAATAGTATAAGAGCCATAATGCGAATAGGGAAATAAGACAAAAACGCCGAATTTCCGCGAAACAGGCAGGAAAAACCCGAAAAGGATCGGATTGATCGATGAAAAAGCTTGTGTTCTGGCTCCTGCTGCTCTGCCTGCCGCTGTGCGCGCGGGCGGAGGGCGACGCGTTTTCGCTGACCTCCCCGGAATCGATGCGCCCCTACGCGGGCTGCACGCTGAGCGTGCACGCGCCGCGGGACGGGCTGCTGCGCGTCACGGTGGAGGACGGCTATATCGAATATGAAATCGCCTGCCGGCAGGCGCAGGCGGGCGATACCGATATCGCCTGGGACGGGCTGATCGCCAACGGCGAAGCCCCGCGTCCGGGCGGCTATACCCTGCGCGCCGAAATGGACGGCGTCGCGGTGGAAAAGCCCCTGCGCGTGCTGCTGCCCGCCGCCGCCCTGCAATACTGCATCCCTTCGGGCGACGTGGTCTACGCGGGATACGACGGTTTTCTGGTCAACTACCTGATCACCGGCGAAAGCCTGCTGTATATCCGGCTGGCCGAAGTCGACGCGCCGGAGGCCGTGCTCAAAACCTGGAGCCTGGAGCAGGGCGACGGCCTGCCGCATCTGTTCCACTGGAACGGCCAGGTGGAAGGCCGCAGCGTGCCCGCCGGGCGCTATACGCTCTCCTTTTCGCTCAAGAACGGCACGCAGGCCCCCTTCACGATGCCCGTCACGGTGGTCGACGACGCGCCGCCCACGCTCCCGGTGGAGATCAGCGACCCCGCGCTCTTCCTGCCCGAAAGCGCGGACAGCGTATGGGACTGCCTGATGGCGCCGGTCACGGTCGTGGATATCGGCCTCATGCAGCATCAGAATATTTATTCCGCGCCCGACGGCAAAAGCGCTGTGATCGGCACGATGCACGGCCAGTCCCACGGCGTGCTCGTGCTGGAGCTGCGCGCGGACGGCTTCGCGCGCATCGGCACCTGGCGGCAGGAGGACGGCGATTACGTGGAGGGCTACGTGCCCGCGGGCAGGCTCAAGACCGTCGCGCCCAACCCGCATTACGGCCTGGTGATCGACAAAAACGAGCCGCAGACCATGCAGATATGGCAGGACGGGAAAAAGCTGGGCGAGATCGCCGTATCCACCGGCCTGATGGCGAAAGGGAAAACCTTCCGGGAAACGCTGGCCGGGGCCTTTTTGACCACCGACCGCATGATCAGCTTCAAGGACGAGGGCTACCAGTACAATTACGCCCTGCGCATCGACGGCGGCAACCTGATCCACTCGCTGGGCTGCAAGCTGGTGAGCGGCAAGTTCGATTACAGCGAGCAGCTGCAAATGATCGGAAGCAAATCCAGCCACGGCTGCGTGCGCTGCGATCCCCGCCCGGGCGAAAACGGGCTGAACGTTTACTGGCTGTGGACGCACCTGCCCTACAACACGAAGGTGCTGGTGCTGGACGACCCCGGGGCGCGCGCCGCCCGTCTGGCCGAGCTGACGCCCACGCAGCCGCCCACGGCCGCCCCCACGGCCACGCCCGCGCCCACCATAACGGCCGCGCCGACGGACGTGCCTTCGCCCACGCCGGAGCCTGCCGCAACGCCCGATCCAACGGCCACGCCCGAGCCTACCGACACCCCGGAGCCGGCCTTTGACGGATTGCTGACCACGGGCTCAAAGGGCGTGCGCGTCACGCAGCTGCAGGAACGGCTGCGCGAGCTGGGCTATTACGCGGGAGCGATCGACGGCGCGTTCGGCGGGCAGACCCGCGACGCCGTGGTCGCCTTCCAGCGCAACAACCGCCTGAGCGCCGACGGCATGGTCGGCCCCAAGACCTACGCCGTCCTTTCGAGCGACGCGGCGCAGCCCGTCACGCCCGTGCCGACGCGCGTTCCAACGGTCGCGCCCACCGCGGCGCCGACGCCCACCGCCCCGCCCGCCTTGCCGGAGTTCACGGCGGCGCCCGGGCCTTCCCCGTCGCCCACGCCCTCCGTCCCGCCCGAAACGACCATCGTGATTTCGCTGGCGGGGGATACGCTGCTCGGCAGCGAGGACGGCGTGCGCAAATGGGAGAAATCGTTCGATTCCACCGTCGCGCGGGAGGGGATGGCCTATCCGCTGCGCAATTTCGCCCCGCTGTTCGCGTCGGACGATATCACCTTCCTGAACCTGGAATGCGTGCTGAAGGACAACAGCAAGGACAAGACCGAAGGGCGGCTGTACAACTTCCGCGGGCCGACTTCGTTCACCGGCATCCTGACCGCCGCTTCGGTGGAGCACGTGAACATCGCCAACAACCATTATATCGATTACGGCTATTCGGGCCGCCGCACCACCCGCGAGGCGCTGACCGCGGCCGGGATCACCTACAGCGGCTATACCACGACGCAGATCTATGAAAAGGACGGGATAAAAATCGGCTTCGCGGGCATCCGGGAGACCGTATGGAAGCAGGACCGCTCGAAGCCCGCCCAGGAGATCAGGGAGCTGCGGGACGCGGGCTGCGATTATATTCTGTACGCCTGCCACTTCGGCAACGAATATGAAGAAACCCATAACGAATTGCAGACCCAGATCGCGCACGCCATCCTGGACGCCGGGGCGGACTGCATCGTGGGCGCGCATCCGCATGTGGTGCAGGGCGTGGAAAACTACGGCGGCAAGCCGATCTTTTACAGCCTGGGCAATTTCGTGTTCGGCGGCAACCTTTCGCCCACCGATTACGACGGGCTTGCGGCGCAGCTGACGCTGCATTTCACCCACGGCGCGTGCGACGGCGTTTCGGTGCGGCTGATCCCGCTGCTGACCAGCGGCGTGCAGGACGGGACCACCGATTTCTGCCCGGTGATCGCCCAGGGCGAGGACAAGGCGCGCATTCTCGGGCGCATAAGCCTCGATTCGCAGATCGATATCGCCGAAGAGATCGTTTTTATCCCGGAGGAGCGGCCATGATCACGATTCGCTGCGCGCAGCCCTCCGACCGTCAGGCCTGGCTTTCGATGGACCGGCATCTGCCCGCCGGTCTGTTTGAGCGCAAGGCGGCGGCCCGCGAAATGTACCTGCTGCTCTCCGACGGCGAGCCCGCCGGGCTGCTGCGCTACAGCCTGTTCTGGGACAGCATCCCCTTCTGCAACCTGCTCTGGATCAGGGAAGAGTTCCGGGGCCGGGGGTTGGGAAGGCGGCTGATGGCGCATTGGGAAAGCGATATGCGCGATCGCGGCTTCGGCCTGGCGCTGGTTTCGACCCAGGCCGACGAAACCGCTCAGCATTTTTACCGCAGGCTGGGATACGGCGACTGCGGCGGGCTGGTGCTCACGCAGCCGGGGTACGCCCAGCCCATGGAAATCTTTTTCTCAAAGCCCCTGCCGCCGCCGGACGGACGGCCCGCGCGGGAGGAAACCGAAAATGAACAATTTTGCAAAAAAAGGGGTTGACACATTTTTCTGTTTGTGATATTATATGTACCTGTCAGCAGGGAATAACTCCCCCGACACTCCCCGACGACGGCCTGCGCCTGTAGCTCAGTCGGATAGAGCAACGGCCTTCTAAGCCGTGGGTCAGGGGTTCGAATCCCTTCAGGCGCGCCAACCCTTATGGTGGGTATAGTTCAGTGGTTAGAGCGCCAGATTGTGGCTCTGGATATCGTGGGTTCGACTCCCACTACCCACCCCATTTTCTCCTTTCGGTTGGCGGATCTCTTTATAGGGGTGTAGCCAAGCGGTAAGGCAAGGGACTTTGACTCCCTCATTCGTAGGTTCGATCCCTGCCACCCCTGCCAGATGACCCATTAGCTCAGGTGGTAGAGCACTTGACTTTTAATCAAGGTGTCCGGAGTTCGAATCTCCGATGGGTCACCACCCCTTCGGGGGGAAGTCAAGCGAGTTCAGGATCCTGCGGGCGTGGCGGAATGGCAGACGCGCCAGACTTAGGATCTGGTGTCTAACGACGTAAGAGTTCAAGTCTCTTCGTCCGCACCATGTGCGGTAGTAGCTCAGTTGGTAGAGCGCAACCTTGCCAAGGTTGAGGTCGCGAGTCCGAGCCTCGTCTACCGCTCCACTTACTTGAAACTCTCCTGCGGGTGTAACTCAATGGCAGAGTTCCAGCCTTCCAAGCTGGCTATGTGGGTTCGATTCCCATCACCCGCTCCAGCACCATGCACCATTAGCTCAGTTGGTAGAGCACCTGACTCTTAATCAGGGTGTCCCGGGTTCGAGTCCCTGATGGTGCACCAAATCAAAACCCCCGCCTTTGGCGGGGTTTTTGATTTGCGCAGCGAAGGGGCTCGAACAGAGCGGGAGTGAATGGGGCTGTTGCACTAAGCCCCAACAAAAAAACGGAGAAGTTCGTGAGAACAACTCCGTTTTTTGCTGAATAATGTAACTACCATGAAACAATATCAGCA
>CACWLY010000089.1 GCA_902761825.1 uncultured Eubacteriales bacterium | reverse complement strand
GCCCGCAACCCGCGCTTCCCGCAGGGAGCAGCGCGGGGCGAGCCAGAAGAAAGCGCGTTTTTCCTGCCTGTTTCGTGGTAATTCGGCGCTTTTTGTCTTTATTTACCATTCACATCATGGCTCTTAGAACGTGAATAGCATCAGTATTACATCGTCGCGTTTTGTTCCGGCGCGATCAGCTCGATCTTCACCTTGACCGCGCCGCCGCAGATCATGCCGTCCTCATCGGCCGCGTCCGCGTCGAGCGCGGCTTCGTAAACCTGCTCGGAGGGCTCCCCCCGCCGGAGCTGTTCGCGCGCCGCGCGGATCACGCGGCTTTCCAGCAGCCCGCCGCCGATCGTCCCCAGGATGCTCCCGTCAGGCAGGATCAGCATGCGCGCGCCTTCGTCGCGCGGCGCGCTGCCTATGCGCTCCGCAACGGTAGCCAGGGCGACCGTCTCTTTCCGCGCTGGATCCGTGAGGAAGCGGACGATTTCCCGGGGCCAGACCGAATTGCGCTCTTTCCGGTTACAGACCTGGATGATCTCAGCTAAAATGGACACGGCGATTTCCGCCGGGGTTTCCGAACCGATCGGGATGCCGATGGGCATGTGAACGCTTGCGATGACCTGCGGATCGCAGCCGAACTCCGTGATCAGGCGTTCCCTGACCAGCGCGACGCGCCGTCTGGAGCCAATCATTCCGATATAGGCATGGGGTTTCCGGCTGACGGCGTTCAGGCATTGAATATCGCAGGCGTGTCCCCGGGTGACGATCACGAAAAAGGTATCGGCGTCTCCGGGGATCCCCGCAAGCCCTTCCTCAAACGGCGCGCAGATCACGTTATCCGCTCCGGCGCTGCGGGCGTTTTCGGCAAATTCCGCCCGATCCTCCAGCACGGTCACGGTAAAATCCAGCATCTTGCCGATCCGCACGACCGGGATGGCGACATGCCCGCCGCCGCACACAACCAGCTTTTTGTTCCGCTCCGCCAGATCGCGAAAATCGGTCATACTTCATTCCCTGCTTTCCAAAGCAGCCGGGAACCGCTCCCGGCTGCTCTTCTGTTCAATTGCGGCCGCATCTACTGTGAAAGCCTTGCCAGCATCGTTTTTTTCACAGCCCGCACGATGTTTTCGTAACCGGTGCAGCGGCACAGGTGGCCGGACATGCGGACCCTTATCTCCTCATCGGAAAGCAATCTGCCCTCATTGAGTATCTCCACCGCGCTCATGATCGCGCCGGGCGTGCAGAACCCGCACTGAACGGCGGCCTCATCGATGAACGCCTGCTGGATATCGGATATTTTCCCATCGGGGCCCTCCAGGCCTTCCAGGGTCAGGATATCCTTTCCGTCCGCCCAGACAGCCAGATAGATGCAGGAATTGAAGCTCTCGCCGTCGATCAGCACGTTGCACGCGCCGCATTCTCCGACCTCGCAGCCTTTCTTCACGCTGGTCAGCCGGAAATCGTTCCGCAGCAGATCGGCCAGGGAAGCGCGCACATCCACCATGGCTTCCTTTTCACGTCCGTTTACTGTACAGCGGATCAGCTTATACTGATCAGGCATGGATCCCGCCTCCTCCCAGCTCGATGGATCGGATGAGCGCTCTTGCCGCCAGCTCCTCCGCAATGTGTTCCCGGAAGGCCTTTGAGGTCCGCCAGTCGCTCCAGGGGCTGATCTCCCCGAGCACGGCGGATGCGAAGGCCTTCACCGTGCGCTCGGTCGTTTCCCCTCCGCGCGCCGCCGCTTCCGCGCCGGGCGTCCGCAAGGGCACCGGCCCGACCGCGCCGAACGCGGCCCGGACGTTTTCGATCCGTTTTTTATCTTCCGTAAGTTTGACGTTCACAGAGCAGCTCACGACGGAAATATCCAGCGCTTCCCGCATGGCATACTTGATATAATGGCCCGTATACCCCCGGTACGCTTCCCCGGGAACAAGCACGGCTGTCAGCAGCTCGTCCGGCTTCAGATCCACGACGCCGGCGCGGATATAAAAATCCCGCACGGGAACGCGCCGCGCTCCCTCCGTCCCCGTCAGCTCAACCTGCGCGTCCAGCACGAACAGCGTGGGCGGTGTATCGGCTGCCGGGGAGCCGTTGCAGATATTGCCCCCAATGGTGCCGATATTGCGGATCTGCGGGCTGCCAACCTGATTCGCGGCTTCCGCCAGCACCGGGATATGCGTCCCGATCACGGGATCCGAGGCCAGATGGGAAAAGCTGGTCAGCGGACCGATCCGGATCGTCCCGTCGTCCTCAAGCTTCACGCCGCGCAGCGCGTCGATCCCATGAATGCTGATCAATTCCGCGCCGGCCCATTTCCCGTTCCGGATGCGGATCAGCACATCGCTCCCGCCGGCAATGATCCTCGCCCCGGGATGCCCGCGGCGCAGGCGGACGGCTTCATCAACGCTTTTCGCCTCGTACAGCGCTTTGAAATCATACATTACGCGTCCACCCGCCTTTCATCGCAAATCAAGCCGGCTTCGCAAAAAGCCTGATACAGGTTCGGAGGATCCATGGGAAGCTTTTTGAGCCGCACGCCCGTCGCGCAATACACCGCGTTACCGATGGCCGGGGCAACCGAGGCGACGGGCGGCTCGCCCAGTCCCTTCGCGCCGAACGGGCCGGTGACTTCCCGGTTCTCCACAAATTCCGCCCGCAGCGAAGGATGATCCATGAAGGTCGAAAGCTTGTAATCGAGCAGGTTATTGTTGACCGGACGGCCGGTTTTTTCATCGAAGACCAGTTTTTCGCTCAGCCCGTAGCCGATCCCCATGCTCATGCCGCCATGCACCTGCGCTTCGGCCAGCGCCGGATTGATCAGAACCCCGGCGTCGTGGCAATTGACGATGTTCAGGAGCCGGACTTTGCAAAGCGCGATATCCACCTCCACCTCGGCGACCGTACATCCAAGGGTGTACGGGGCGGCGGTGATATGGGCCGTGCTTTCCGCTGTCAGGTGGCAGCTGCCGCTGCGGCTGTACTGAACCTCCTTGACCAGCGTTCCCAGGTCCATCAGCACCGCGCCGTCCGCGATGTGAATGATTTCTCCATCCACGATGTTCAGGTCCGCGCTTGAGATCTGCAACAGCTTTTCGGCCTTCTCCAGTATTTTCTGCTTCAGCTGAAGGCCGGTCTTCCGGATGGAATGCCCGGCCGAATAGGTTTGCCGGGAACCGTACGCGCCGGTGCCGAAGGGCGCGACATCCGTATCCTGGGCGGAGACGATATGCACCTTTTCGATCGGAACGCCGACCGTATCCGCAGCCATCTGGCTGAAAACGGTATCCGCGCCCTGCCCGATCTCCGTTTCGCCCAGCTGGAGCTGCATGGAACCGTCCTGGTTCATCGCCATGCGGCAGGAGGATGTTTCCAGCAGAAAAGGCCACGTTCCCGTATCGAACCAGAACACGGCCGCGCCGGTTCCGCGCCGGATGTTTCCCGTCTGATGCCGGTACATCTCCCGTTTCCGGTCATAACCGATCGCTTCCATGGCTTTGGAAAGGCACTGGTTATAGGAGTCCGCCGCCAGCTTCCGGTGGCCGAACATATCGTAATAGCCCAGCGGCATGAGATTGCGCCGCCGGAACGCTATCGGATCCTGCCCGAGCGCGGCGGCGATCTCATCCGTGTGGCTTTCCAGCGCCCACATTATCTGCGGGACGCCGTAGCCGCGCATCGCGCCGGCCACCGGCTTGTTTGTAAACACGGTCCAGCCGTCGATCTCGACGTTTTCGCACGGATACGTCTGCCGGAAAGCAGCCATCTCCACCGCGCAGATCGCGTGGCCGTGGGAAGCGTACGCGCCCTGATCCGAAAACGCCTCCAGCTTTCTTGCCGCAAAGGTGCCGTCCGGCCGCACCCAGGAAATAATGTGTCCGCGGAAGCCGTGACGGACGCGGTTGCATACGAAGGTTTCCTCGCGCGGAACATCCAGCTTCACCAGATGGCCGCCCACCTGCATGCACAGCCACGCGCACAGCGGCTCGTACAGGATATCCTGTTTGTTTCCGAAGCCGCCGCCGATATAGGGCTTGACGACCCGGATCCTTCCCCAGTCGATCCCCAGCGCCTGCCCCACCACCCGGCGCACCACATGCGGCACCTGCGTCGATGAAACCAGATGGATCCGGTTTTGCTTCATTTCGGCATAGCAGATATGGTTTTCGATATGGCAATGCTGCATCGTGGGCGTTTCGTACCAGCCCTCCACCTTGATCAGGCCGGGCTCCGTGATGGCTTTCGCGTAGTCTCCCTCCCGGATCCCGGTATGCTCCAGGATATTGTTCGGGAACGCCGCGTGCAGCTGCGGCGCGCCGTCCTTCATGGCTTCCTGCACGTCCAGCACAAAGGGGTATTCTTCATATTGAACCTTGATCAGCCGGAGTGCCTGCTCGGCGGCCACCTCGTTTTCCGCCACGACCGCCGCGATGTCGTCGCCCCAGAAACGCACGGTATCGGTCAGGACCAGCCTGTCCTCCACGTCGCGCTGCGCCGGGTCCAGCACGTAGGGATGCCCGGGCGTGCCGAAATAATGCTTCTCCCGCAAATCGAAGCATGTCAGGATCTTTACGACGCCCTTGACCTTCCGCGCTTCCGCAAGGTCGAACGAGACGACTTTGCCATGCGCGATCGTGGAATGGACGATCCTTGCGATATAGGCGCTTTTGTCGCACAGGTCGTCCGTAAAGCGCGCCCTTCCGGTTACCTTGTCAAACGCGTCGACGCGTTTGACGGGTTTTCCTACATACATTTTCTTCTCCTCCGTCCCGTCAGGCTACTGAAGCGTTCCGTTTTGTCAGGGCCGCGCGCCCGTCGGCGCAGGTTTTTGAGCGCGCTCATAATAGATGATCCTTCCGCCCATTTCCGAAAAGCCCTTTTCAAAGGTTTTGAAATCGATCTCGACCGTCGTGCCGGAATTGGGATCGCGGTAGGTGAGCGAGTTATCGTCATGGGCGCAGATAACGACGGCGTGTTCGCCGCCCGGCCAATGCACCGTTTCTCCCCTGTCGTCAAGCCAGCTCCAGCGATACATGATCGGCCGCATCGGCGCGGAAACGTACCACGCCATCACGGGGTTCCCTGTATCCAGAATGGCCTTGATCTCCTCGACGGTCGCGCCGGTTTTCGTTTTCACGCCCGGCATGATCTGTTCCGCGACCTGCGCGACGGGGCCGTTGAAAACGCCGTAGGAAATCTGCTTTCTCGGGTCGCCCACAAACTCGCGCTCGGGATTCGCGCCGTGGCGCACGCCGTTCTCGTCGTCGTAGGGCTGCGCGCCCATCGGCAGCAGATCGATGATCTGATCCACCGTCACCTTCACGCCGTAATAATTGAGCAGCATATGCAAGGAAACGCTCTCGCAGCCCGTCGGATAGTCGCTGTACTGGCAGAACTCCATCACATCCAGCATTACGCCCCTTCCCGCGGCGTTCCCTTCCTCCTCGGAACCGTCCGGCCTGATATCCCCCGCCTTCCACTGGTTCCATTTCACCGGCATTACCACGCCGGTATACTGGTACAGCTTTCGGGAGAACGCGTCCGCCGCTTTCTGCACAAACAGCGGATTATAGTAATGCGGCAGGGCTCCGATCACCATGCCGGGCGTGATTCCTTCATCGCGCCAGGTGGTGGCCGTATGGTCGTACATCCATTTTTCGCTGTAGCCCTTTTCGCCGATCACGATCGTGGACGGGGAAGCGAAATGCGCCATGGCCTTCGCCTGGTCGTCGCCGAGCAGCAGGTCTATTTCCTCCTCCGTAAAGGCTTTCCGATGCACCATCAGATCGGCGTCCGAAAGCGCCTGCCGCACCGCGTCCGCGTCCAGCTTATGCGTATGAATAAAGGAATAGATATTCGGGTAATCCATCAGCGTCAGCGAATAATCCGGCTTGCCCGCCACATAGCCATGCTCCCAGATATAGCCGTTCTCCGCCATCTTCATCAGGACTTCCGGCAGAGCCGCCAGGCGCTCGTCGCACGGTTTGGCGTAATACGGCGACGTCGCGCTTGCCGTTCCGAAGGGAACGGGCATCTGCTGTATCTGCCATTTGTTCCAGCCGGCCCGGACGATCTTATCCGGCCGGTTTTCCTTCACCTGATACAGGATGCGGTCGCTCGCCCGGATGCAGTCCTCGATGCTTGTTCCCTTCTCCGGCCTTACGATCTTGTAGCCAACGCTGGCCGACACGTTGAAGGACCGTCTTTCGGCCCGGGACAGCTCCTCCAGCGTCTCGTTGAACCGTTGCACCAGCTCGCCGGCCTTGTCGTTTCCGGCGTCCGGCAAAAAGATAATGAATTCATCGCCGCCGGTCCTTGCGCCCATCGCTCCTTTTGGCATCGATTTCTGGATCGCCTTGCCGATCATGGTGATTGCCACGTCGCCCGCCGCGTGCCCGAACGTGTCGTTCGTATGCTTCAGGTAATCCATATCGATGCAGATAAAGGCGATCTCGCGGCCGACCATGGAGCGCCAGAGCGGCTCGATGGATTCAAGCAGTCCGCGCCGGTTCAAAAGGCCCGTCATATGGTCCGTAATGCTCGAAAGCCGGCGTTCCTCATACAGCGCCAGCAGTTCATGCTGCCTGCGGATGTTCTCCAGCGCGATGGACAGCAGCACGTTCGTCTGCACAAAACATCGTGAAGGCACTTTGCCCTGATCGTAATGGACCACGCTGTATCCGAAATTGTGGCCCGCCTGATGCAGCAGCTTTACGTAAAGCACCTGCGCTTCGTCTTTCCGCTCGGCCATGGGCGGCAGCAGGCAGTCGCGGTCAAAATTGATCATCGGCATTCCCGCGTCCCTGTGATCCCGTATCGCGTGAACCAGGCACGCTTCGCTGCCGCCTTCCTCCATCAGCTTGTCCGCCGTTCTGAACAGGCAGATATACTGATCCCGCACAATGGGGTTTTCCGTCCTTTTGCTGACCAGCGCCTTGTGCAGCTCGGTCAGATCGGTGCACGCGCCCAGGTCGATGCTCATGTTGTTCATCGCCACGTCCTGATCGTTTTCCTCTTCCTGCAATGCCATGAGCTTATTCGTCAGGTTAATAAAGAAATCCGGATGCCGTTTGCCGCAGCCGCAGCTTTCCCCGAGGACGAGCTCGCCCGGGATACTGATCTTCCGGCCGCCCGGCGCGCCGCCGCGGATCTGCCGGTCCAGCTGCTCCATGGCCTGGGTCACCATGCCCTGATAATCGGGCTGGGCCGTGGTCAGGCTGGGGACGTCGGTGCACCATTCCGCAATATTGTCAAAGCCCGTAACAATCACATCTTCCGGAACCCGGTATCCGTTTTCCCGAAGCACCCGGATCAGGCCCATCGCCATGTAGTCATTGGCGCAGACCACCGCCTGCGGGATGTGAGCGGGATCGGAGAAAAAGGCGCGGTACGCGATATCGCCGCAGTTTGTCCACAGATTGCCCTGGCAGAAGTTCTTCTCCGAAACCTCCAGGCCGTGGGCTTCCATTTCCTGAACAAACCCCTGCATCCTTACGGATACTTCCGGGTTTTCAAAATCCCCTACCTGCATGCAGATACGGGTCAGGTGATGCCGCTCGATCAGATGCCTGGTGAGCATGCGCATCGCCTCAGTGTTATCCGTAAAAACGCAGTCGTGCCCATCCATCTCTTCGCGCACGACGACGAGCGGGCAATGCACGCGCTTTCCGATCATTTCATATACAAGATCTCTGAACTCGCCCTTTTCATAGGTGGAGGGCACGGCGATGATCCCGTCCAGCTTATCCAGCGGGGCAAACTTCAGCACGTTTTTTTCCTGCGTATCATAATCGCTCTTCGTCAGATAATACCCGGCGGACAGAAAAACGACCACGTCGTAATCCAGCCGCCTGGATTCCCGGTCCAGCGCCGCGAAGAATGCTTCGTCAAACACTCTGAACATCTTGCTGATAAAAACGCCTATCGTTTTCCGCTTAGAAAAAATCATCGTCTGATCTCCTCGCAATCCGTCTTCCATTCCATATTTCCGGCATCGACAAAAACGCTTCTTTTTTCGTTTATTATATCAGTATTCAAGGCGCTCCGCAATACTCACTCTGCGGGAAACAATCCCGTATAATACCATTCTTCTTTTAAGAGCCATGATGCAAATAGGAAAATAAGACAAGAAGCGCCGTATTTCCGTGAAACAGGCAGGAAATACGCGCTTTCTTCTGAGAAGAAAGCTGCAAA
>CACWLY010000088.1 GCA_902761825.1 uncultured Eubacteriales bacterium | reverse complement strand
TGGCTCTTAGAACGTAAATAGTATAAAACCGGACGCGCCGCCTGTTGTTCGTGTTACTCCGCCAGTTCAAACGTCACGGACACCGGATTATGGTCGGAATAGGCGAAGCCGGTATCGATGACCTGATGGTCGAGCACGCGCACGTTGTCGGACACGATGAATCCGTCGATCGTCAGCACAAACTGGTTCGGATTATAAGGCGCGTCGGCGGTGCGGCAGCTTGGCGCGTTGGAGGAAGCGACCAGCGTGAGCGGCAGGCTGTCGAAGGTCCCTTCCGGGATGGGCTGCGCCCAGGTATAATCAGCGCCGGAAACGCCGAAATACCGGCTGGAATCGCCCAGCAGGTCCTTATTGAAATCGCCGCCGCACACCGCGTAATTGCCCTTTTCGTATTCGGCGGCCATATCGCCGAGCAGCATATTCATCTGCTCGGTGGCGATGGTTCCGTCCGACGTATAAGCGGACAGGTGCGCGTTGAAGAGCACCAGCTCGCGCCCGTTGGTGACAGGCACGCGGGACACGCTGTAGCAGCGGTCCAGGTCCACCAGCTTCATCACGGTATTTTCAACGGGCAGGCTGCGGCGGACCGCCGAAGCGATGGGCGCGCGGCTGAAGGTCATGACGCCGCATTGCGTCTTGCCGTGCGGCTGCGTGAAGGGATAGAACAGGAAGGGGCTGTCCCAGTTTTCGGCGTATACGCAGTCGTAGCCGGGCAGGGCCGCTTCCATGAGCGCCTTTTCATTGATATGATAGGTGCGGGTGGCGTTCTCGTCCACCTCCTGCAGGAAGAAGAAATCGGCCGCTTCATTCCGGAGGAAATCGGCGATGGCCGCAAGGTTCGCGTTCAGGCGTTCCTTGCTCCAGGCCCAGCTTTGGGTCCCGCCGTCCATGAAAAAGCTGTAATCGGGCTCATACGCGCCGAAGCCGGTATTGAAGGAGACCAGCCTTTGGGGCGTTCCGGGCTCCAGCGTGCCGTCCGCCGCGCTTCTGACCTGAAGCGCCGTATTATCCGGCAGCCGGTGATAGGCGATGAACACATAGGCGGCATACGCGCCCGCGATCAGGATCAGCGCCGCGAGGACGCACAGGATAATCCTGAGCGGCTTGTTTTTCTTCTTTCTCATGTTTTGCTCTCCTTACGCCGTTTCGATATCAATAATGCTTTCCGTGGTCCCGCCGCATTCGGGGCAGACCACGTCCATGCGGAAGGAAGAAAAGGCGTTGACCCAGTCCTCCTCGCGCAGCGGATGCCCGTCCTCGTCGCTCAGCTCGCTGTCCCGGATAAAATCCTCCCTGCCGAACGAGGTTACGGTCACCTTGACGGCCAGCGGCGTCTGCGCCTCGCAGCGCGGGCAGGCTTCGAGCGCGTGCATTTTGGTGGGCAGGTCGTAGAGATAATCGGCCTTTGCCACAAATCCGTCCCAGCCGTGACGGCCGGCGTGCAGCAGCAGGATCTTCGCGCCGCATTTGCGGCATTTGGCGGCGGCGATGGTGCCCGCCTCATTGGTATAGGGCGTAAAGAGCGCGCTGCCGCATTTGCAGCGGATCGCGCCGGTCACGCGCAGCTCGCTGTTGTCCTCGCCCACGGGCGTAAAAAAGGGTTTCAGATGATCGGGGATCGGATATTCCATAGGGCCTCCCTTACAGGCTGAGCAGTCCGTGCGTCAGCAGATAATCGTCGAATACCGGCAGGAACGCGTCGATCAGCGCGCAGTACCGCCCCGCCTTCTCCTCGTTTGCCGGAAACCTTTTCAGCAGCGCGTCCAGCATAAACTCGACGGCTTCATCCTCATCATAATCGCCCTCGCCGGTGTCGCCGTCATCGTCCAGCGCGCCGCAGGCGTGCAGATACGCCACGTGCGCGTCCACCAGCGCGGCGCACAGAGCGCCGGCCTCCGGCCGCAGCTCCCCGCAGCGCTTCCAGTCCAGGCGCTTCGCGATATACGCCGCGCAGTCGGCCGCGTCCAGTCCCAGCATCCCGGCGGCCATCAGAGCAGCGCCTCCAGCCGATCGACCATATCGGCGAACACCTTCAGCGCGCCGCGCACGGTATCCGGGCGTTCCATATCCACGCCGGCCAGCCGGAGCGCGTCGATGGGCGGCAGGCTGCCTCCGGTGCTCAGGAATTTGATGAAATCGGCCACGGCGGGCGCGCCCTCGTTCAGGATGCGGCTGGAGATGTACACCGCCGCGGAAAAGCTGGTGGCGTATTTATATACGTAGAAGCTCCTGTAGAAGTGCGGGATGCGCATCCATTCGTTCCGCACGCAGTCGTCCACAACGCAGACGCCGCCGTAATACTTTTTGTTCAGCTCGTAATGCACGCTGCCCAGCGATTCGGCGGTCAGCGGGACGCCGGCCTCCTCCATGCGGTGAGCTTCCTTTTCAAAGGCGGCGAACATGGTCTGGCGGAACACCGTGCCGCGGAACTCCTCCAGCAGATGGTTGGTCAGGTAGGCGCAGGCCTTTCTGTCGTCTTTGTATTCGTTCAGCAGATAGCGCATCAGCAGCATTTCGTTGCAGGTGCTGGCGACCTCGGCCACGAACAGGCTGTACCCTGCCTTGGGATACGGCTGGTTCTGATTGCTGTGCCAGGTATGCATCGCGTGGCCCAGCTCGTGCGCGAGGGTGAACGCGCCGTTCAAATCGTCGGTATGGTTCAGCAGCACGTAAGGATGACTGTCGTACACGCCCCAGCTGTACGCGCCGGTATGCTTGCCCTTGTTTTCGTACACGTCGATCCAGTGATCGCGGTACGCCTCATCCAGAAGCCCGGCGTAATGCGCGCCCAGCGGCGTCAGTCCCTTTTTCACCAGCGCGAACGCCTCGGGATAGGTCATGGGCATATCGTAATCCTTTACGACCGGCACGTAGAGGTCGTACAGGTGCAGTTCATCCACGCCCAGCGCCTTTTTGCGCAGGGTCAGGTATTTGTTCATGGCGGGCAGCGCGTTTTCCACGCTCTCCAGCAGGTTGTCGTACACCGCGACCGGCACGCGGTCGGGATGCAGGCTGGCTTCCAGCGCGCTGCCGAAGCCCCGGATGCGCGCCTGCGCCGCGTCCGCCTTGACGTTGTAACGGTAGGTGGCCGCAAAGGTCTGCCTGTACGCGCCGAAGGCCGCCATCTCGGCCTCGTACGCCGTGCGGCGCGCCTCCCGGTTGCGGCTGCGCAGCATGCGCATAAAGACCGTGCTGCTCAGGCTCGCGTCCCTGCCGTTTTCATCTTTCACGGCGGGCAGCGGACGGTCCACGTCCTTGAGCATGGTGTATACGTCGTTTGGGGCCTGCGCGATCTCGCTCATTTGCGCGAGCAGCTTTTCCTGCTCGGCGGGCAGCGTATGCGGCTGGTCGCGCAGCAAATCGTCGATGAACACGCTGTAATCGGCGAACGCGGGATCGTCCTTCATCTCCCGCAGCGTCTCCGCGGGCAGGGAAAGCAGCTCGGGCCGCAGGAAGGCCGAAGCGCTGCTTGCCCGGACGGCCAGGCTCTGGATGCGGGCCAGCAGGGTCTGGGAATCGGTGTCCGCGCCGTCCTGGTCCTGGCGCATTCTGGCATAGGCGTACATGCGTTCCACGCTGCGGCTGATATCAAAATAGCCGCGGATGGCGGCGCGGGGATCCTCCGCGACCTTTCCCTGGCATTTCTGCCAGCTCCCGACCGCGGTTTCCGTGGCGGCGTACAGATCGTCGAAGGCCGGAACGCCGTCCAGGATATCGTTCAGGTTCCACATCCACTGCGGATCCATTTCACTGCGCGCTTTGGGCTGCTGCATGGCATTATCCTCCGGTAAAATATTCGATAAACGAAATGTAGCACCTGCGGGCCGTACTGTCAAGCGCAAACCGGCGCGGATCGGAACAAAACATGTCAAATCTGCGCGGATATGCCAGCGCAGGCTTGAAAAAAAGAATCCGATCGGTTATAATCAACAGTGGTTTAACAGGCCGACGGAGGATATTATGTTTTCGGGGTTCACGAACGATCTGCTCTCCTTTTACGCGGATATCCGCTTCAATAACAACAAGGCCTTTATGGATGCCCACCGGAAGGAATACTACGCGAAGGTGCGGGATCCCTTTTATGCGTTCATCGACGAGCTTGCCCCCACCATGCTGAAAATCGACGAAGATATGGAAGTCCGTCCCCACAAATGCCTGAGCCGGATCAACCGGGACACCCGCTATTCCAAGGATAAATCGCCCTACCGCGATCATCATTGGCTGGCGTTCCGGCAGGCCGCGCGCGGCAAGGACGGCGCGCCCTTCTACTGGTTCGAGATACGGCTCGATTCCGTGAGCTGGGGGCTTGGCGTATGGGGCGACAATCCCGCCCTGTTCGACGCCCTTCGCCGCCGCATCGCGGCGCGGCCCGAAGAGGTCATGGGCGTGATGCGCGCGGTGTATGACAGCGGCTTCGCCGTGGGCGGTCAGGTATGGAAAAAGAACATGCAGCCGCCCCCAAGCGTGCCCGAAGCGCTCAAAAGCCTGTATCCGGCGAGGAACCTGTATTTTGAAAAGCAGGGCATCGACCCGGCCTGGATCTTTGACGGAGACATCGTAAACCGGGTGGCGGCCGATTTCAAAGCCATTGCGCCCGCGTGGCGTCTGCTGCGCGGCCTGAACGATATCGAGGGGGAAGAAACCGTATGATCAACTATCAGACGCTGAAAAGCGGAACCGACGTGCGCGGCTGCGCCATGGGCGAAAACGCCGTGCTGACAAACGAAGTGGCGCTGTGCATCGGCGGCGCGTTCATCACCTGGCTGAGCGAAAAAACGGGCAAGCATCCCGAGCAGATGACGGTTGCCATCGGCCGCGACAGCCGCATCACCGGCCCGGAGCTTCTGGCGGCCTGCGCCGAGGGCATGGCCCGCAGCGGCGCGCAGGTGTGGGATTTCGGCATGTGCACCACGCCGGCCATGTATATGTGCCTGCTGACCGAGGGCTTCAAGCCCGACGCGTCCGTGATGGTAACGGCTTCCCATCATCCCTCGGACCGCAACGGCCTCAAGTTTTTCCTGCCCAGCGGCGGCATCAACAGCACCGAGCTGAGCATGATCCTTTCCATCGCCCAGAGCACCGCGCCCGTGGCCCGGGAGCATAAGCCCATCGTGAAGCGCGAGTTCCTGCCGGTCTACAAGCGGCAGCTGATGGACCGCGTGCGCAAGGGCCTGGATACCGACGTGGCCTGCCCGCTGCTGGGCCTGCACGTGGTGGTGGACGCCGGCAACGGCGCGGGCGGCTTCTATGAGGAAATGCTGCGCGAGCTGGGCGCCTGGACCGAGGGCAGCCAGTTTCTCGATCCCGACGGGCGTTTCCCCAACCACATCCCCAACCCCGAAAACCCGCAGGCGATGGACAGCGTGAGCAAGGCCGTTCTGAGCGCCGGGGCCGACCTGGGCCTGATCTTCGACACCGACTGCGACCGCGCCGCCATCGTGGACAAGGCGGGCCGCGAGATCAACCGCAACCGCCTGATCGCGCTGATCAGCGCCATCCTGCTGGACAAGGACCCCGGGGCTACCATCGTGACCGATTCGGTCACCTCCTCCGGCCTGGCCCAGTTCATCGCCGAATGGGGCGGCGTGCATTACCGCTTCAAGCGCGGCTACCGCAACGTGATCGACGAGGCGATCCGCCTGAACCAGGCCGGCATCGACTGCCCCCTGGCTATCGAGACCAGCGGACACGCGGCCCTGCGCGAAAACCACTGGCTGGACGACGGCATGTACCTGACCACCGTGCTGCTGGTGGAGGCCATGCGCTTAAAGCAGGAGGGCAAAGAGCTGAGCGACCTGCTGGACGGCCTGCGCGAGCCGGTGGAAAGCGTTGAGCTGCGGCTTAAGATCAGCGCCGAGGACTTCCGGGAGGCCGGTCGCCTTGCCATCGAGAAGGTGATGGATCACGCCACCTTCGCCGAAGGCTGGCACATCGCGCCCGACAACCGCGAGGGCGTGCGCATCAATTTCGACCTGGAGGACGGCCTGGATAACGGCTGGTTCCTGCTGCGGCTCAGCGTGCACGATCCGGTGCTGCCGCTCAACGCCGAGAGCGACGTGCGGGGCGGGCTCAAAACCATGCTCACCAAGCTGCTCAGCGTGCTGGAAGGCACGGAAAATATCGACCTGACGGCTTTGCGCGAATTTGTGAACAACAAATAAAATACATAAAGGAGCACGAACCATGGATATTCAGCAAAAGACGATCAATACCATCCGCACGCTTTCCGCCGATATGGTGCAGAAAGCCAACTCCGGCCATCCCGGCGCGCCCATGGGCATGGCGGCCATGGCTTACGCCGTATGGGCCGACGCAATGCAGCACAACCCCGCCGATCCCAAATGGCGCAACCGCGACCGTTTCGTGCTGTCCAACGGCCACGCCAGCGCGCTGATGTACAGCCTGCTGCACCTGTTCGGCTACGGCCTGACCATGGACGATATCAAGCAGTTCCGCCAGTGGGGCAGCAAGACCCCCGGCCACCCCGAGATCGAGACCGCGGGCGTTGAAACCACCACCGGCCCTCTGGGCCAGGGCGTCGCAAACGCCGTGGGCTTCGCCATCGCCGAGACCATGCTGGCCGCGAAGTTCAACCGGCCCGATTTCCCCGTGGTTGATCACCGCGTATACGCCTTCTGCGGCGACGGCTGCATGATGGAAGGCATCGCAAGCGAGGCCGCCTCCCTGGCCGGCACGCTCAAGCTGGGCAAGCTGACCCTGCTCTATGACGACAACGATATTTCCATCGAGGGCAACACCGATATCGCCATGCGTGAGGACGTGGGCGCGCGCTTTGCCGCCTACGGCTGGCAGGTGCTGAACGTCGCCGACGGCAACGATCCGCAGCAGGTGCTCGCGGCCATCGCCGAGGCCCGCCGCGACGAGCGCCCCAGCCTGATCGTCTGCAAGACCATCATCGGCTACGGCTGCCCCGCCAAGCAGGGCACGAGCGGCGTGCACGGCTCGCCCTTGGGCGAGGATAACCTGCTGGCCACCAAGCGCACCCTGGGCATGCCCGAGGACAGCTTCCACGTGGACGAGGACGTGTACGCCCACCTGCGCGAGACCGCAGCCCGCGGCGCTCAGCGCGAGCAGGAATGGAAGGACATGATGGCCCGCTACGCCAAGGTTTATCCCGAGCTTGCGCGCGAATATGAAGACTGGTACGCCATGAAGCTGCCCGAAGGCCTCTGCGAGGATCCCGAGCTGTGGGCCTACGAGGGCAAGATCGCCACCCGCGCCACCAGCGGCACCATGATCAACCGCCTGGCCAAGCGCCTGCCCAACCTGGTGGGCGGCAGCGCCGACCTGGCCCCCTCCAACAACACCTACATCAAAGAAGGCGGCGATTACAGCGCGGAGAACCGCGGCGGCCGCAACCTGCACTTCGGCGTGCGCGAGCATGCCATGGCTGCGATCTGCAACGGCATCGCCCTGCACGGCGGCCTGCGCGTATTCTGCGGCACCTTCTTCGTGTTCAGCGACTACATGAAGCACGCCATCCGCATGAGCGCCATCATGAAGCTGCCCGTCACCTATGTGCTGACCCACGATTCCATCGGCGTCGGCGAGGACGGCGCGACCCATGAGCCCATCGAGCATCTGGCCGGCCTGCGCGCCATTCCCGATGTGCAGGTGTTCCGTCCCGCGGACGGCAAGGAAACCACGGCCGCCTGGCTGAGCGCCCTGAGCAGCAACGGCCCCACCTGCCTGGTGCTGACCCGTCAGGGCCTGCCCCAGTACGGTGAAAAGGGCACCGAGGCCTTCAAGGGCGGTTACGTGCTGGAGGACTGCGAGGGCGCGCCCGACGTGCTGCTGATGGCTTCCGGCTCCGAAGTAGAGCAGTGCGTGGCCGCGAAAGCGGCGCTGGCCGGCGAAGGCATTGCCGCCCGCGTCATTTCCATGCCCTGCATGGAGCTCTTCCTCAGGCAGGACAAGGCGTATCAGGAAGCCGTGATGCCCGCCGCCATCCGCGCCCGCGTGGCCGTGGAAGCCGGCGCCACCATGCCCTGGTACCGCTTCACCGGTCTGGACGGCGAAGTGATCGGCCTGGACCATTTCGGCGCTTCGGCTCCCGCCGGCATCCTGTTCAAGGAGTACGGCTTTACCGCGGAGAACGTGGCCGCCGCCGCCAAAAAGGTGCTGGGCAAATAACAGTCCGGTATGGAGGGAGGCGTAGCAGCGCTACGTTGACCGGAATGAAGCAACGCCAAGACGGAAAAGACACCCAAAGATGATAAGATTTTAGATTGAGATTAGTATTATTCTCGGACAAGGAGCGAAAAGCATGTCATCACCGCATATCCGCGATTTCAAAGACAAGCACGTGCATATGATCGGCATCGGCGGAAGCAGCATGAGCGGGCTGGCCGAAATGCTGCTGAAGCAGGGCTATCATCTAACCGGATCGGACAACGCGCACAGCCATGCCGTGGAACGGCTGGAGGCGATGGGCGTGAGGGTATACATCGGCCATCATGAAAGCAATGTCCGGGACGCGGATGTGATCGTATATTCGGCGGCCATTCATCCCGACAACCCGGAGCGCGCCTGGGCTTTCGCCCACGGCATCCCGCAGATCGAGCGGGCGGAGCTGTTGGGTCAGGTGATGGAAGGCCACCGGGACGCGGTATGCGTCAGCGGCACGCACGGGAAGACCACGACCTCTTCGATGATCGCGCAGATGCTGCTGGACTGCGGCATGGACCCGGCCGTGCACATCGGCGGGCGGGTGGATGCTCTGGGCGGGGGCACGCGCATCGGCTCCGACCGGGTGTTCGTTGCCGAAGCCTGCGAGTACGCGGGCAGCTTTCTGCACATGCACCCCACCGTCGCGGTCGTGCTGAACATCGAAGAGGATCATCTGGATTACTACGGCGATATCGGGCATATCGAGGAAGCGTTCTTCAATTTCTGCTCCCTGCTGCCCGAAAACGGGCTGGTGCTCGGCTGCGGCGACGATCCGCGCGTGCGGACGCTTCTGGCGCGCCTGGATCGGCGGCATGAAACCTTCGGCTTCGGCGCGGACAGCGACTGGCAGGCCGGAAACCTGGCGACCGGCGATCTGGGACGGCCGGAATTCGACGCGCTGTACCGCGGCAGGGCGCTCTGTCATGTAGCCCTGAAGGTGGCGGGACGCTTCAACGTGCTCAACGCGCTGGCGGCGCTGGCTGCCGTGCACGCGCTGGGCGCGGACATGGAAAAAGCCGCGGCTTCGCTGTCCGCCTTCGCCGGGGCGCACCGCAGGTTCGAGCACACCGGCGATATCGACGGCGTGCACATGTATCACGATTACGGCCACAATCCCACCGAAATGCGCGGCGCGATCAGCGTGGCCTGCGAACAGCACGCCAACCATGTTTGGGCGGTGATGCAGCCGCATACCTTCAGCCGGGTCAAAACGCTGTTCAATGATTACCTCACCTGCACGGCGGCCGCCGATTATACGCTGGTCACCGATATCTACGCCGCGCGGGAGGTCGATCCCGGAGACATCAACAGCCGGATGCTGGTGGACGGCATGAAGGCGCACGGCGTAAACGCCGTGCTGACGCCCACCTTTGACGATACCGAAGCATACCTGCGCGCGCACTGGCAGCCCGGAGACCTGGTGCTGACCATGGGCTGCGGCAATATCAAC
This sequence comes from uncultured Eubacteriales bacterium, assembly GCA_902761825.1. GTDB lineage: Bacteria > Bacillota > Clostridia > Christensenellales > Aristaeellaceae > SFMI01. The sequence goes on along the minus strand of CACWLY010000088.1, from coordinate 5,585 downwards.
CTGCTCAACGAACAGATGCAGAAGCACGGGGACACACCGAAATAAAACGGAGGCGCACGCATGAAACAGCTGAGACGCGCGGCGGCGGTGCTGCTGATCCTGCTCCTGCTGCCGCTCTGGGCGCTGGGCGAGCAGACAATCAGCCTTTCCGCCGCCGATTATCCCGTGACCCGCGACGGCTGGTACAGCAGCATGGAGGAGGTGGCCGTCTATATCGCGGCCTATCACAGGCTGCCCGGCAATTACATCACCAAGAACCAGGCCGCAAGCCTGGGCTGGAGCAGCAGCGCGGGCAATCTGGATAAAATCGCGCCGGGAAAATCCATCGGCGGCGACCGGTTCGGCAATTATGAAGGGCAGCTGCCCGACAAGCGCGGACGCGTCTGGAAGGAATGCGATATCGATTACACCGGCGGCTACCGGGGCGGCAAGCGCATCCTGTATTCCAGCGACTGGCTGATCTATTATACGAGCGATCATTACAGCCATTTTACGCAGATCAGGGTATCCTTCGACACGCCTTCGCCCCAGCCTGCGGCGACGCCCGCGCCAACGCCCGAGCCTGTCACGGTGGAGGAGGACGGACGGTATACCGACGCCGCGCACGTGGCGCTGTATATTCATGAATTCTGGTGGCTGCCGGAAAACTACATCACCAAGGAAGAGGCGCGCGCCCTGGGCTGGAGCAATAAAAAGGATAATCTTGGCGCCGTAGCCCCCGGCTATGCCATCGGCGGGGATGAGTTCGGCAACCGCGAAGGACTGCTGCCCGCCACGGAGACGCGCACATGGTACGAATGCGACGTGAACGCCCAGGACGGCAAGCGCAGCAGCGAACGCCTCGTCTTTTCCAGCGACGGCCTGATCTATTACACCCGGGACGGATTCAAAACCTTTGAGCTTTTGTACGGAGGAGAGGAACCATGAAAATCGTTCTGGACCTGCGCGGCGCGCAAACCCCGGAAGCCGCGCACGATTACCTGCGGCGCGCGCTCGCTTTCCCCGATTATTACGGCAAAAACCTGGACGCGCTGTACGATCTCCTTTCCGTCTGGGATATCCCGGCCGCCTTTGTGCTGCGCCTGCCCGGGCGCGGCGATATGGCCGCCTACGGTAAACGCCTGCGTCGGGTGTTCGAGGACGCCGCGCGGGAAAACGGGCGGATCAGCGTAAAATAAAAAAACCAAAAGCGAGGAGGTTCCGTCGGGAGGCGTAGCAGCGCTACGTTGACCGGAATGAAGCAACGCCAAGACGGAAAAGACACCCAAAGATGATAAGATTTTAGATTGAGAATAGTATTAATTTACATTCGCATCATGGCTCTTAGAAAAATTAGTATCAGTTTATAATTGCTGTTACCGTACTACGCCCGGCGCCTGATAGCGGATGCGCATGTCCGGGGCTTTTTCCAGCGTCGCGAAATAGTTGATTGCCCAGTCGTCCCGGCCGTCGTCCACGTTGACGCCGTCGGCGGGCGGCGCGAATACGCGCAGGGGCAGCACTGCGGGGCCGTCGAGGGGACGGTCGAAGAAAGCGCTCATCATATCGATGGTTTTGGTCGCGGGCGCTTTATAGAACCAGCGTCCGTTCAGCTCCACCATCAGGCCGATGGGCTGCTCCACCGTCATTTCGCAAAACTCGGGATTCCCCTCGAACGCGACGGGGATCGACAGGCCGTCGGCGTCCTCCGAGCCGCCCCAGCGCAGCGCGGCGGGGAAGGCCGCTTCCTCGCCCTCGGTCAAGCGGGGCATGAACCACGGATCGTGCAGCACCTGATCGCGGTACTGCGCCAGCAGCGGCTGCTCCACGCCCACGGCGCTGTTGTTGGGGTCCTCGCATTCCAGGCCCAGCCGTCCCTGATCGCGGAACTGGTACAGGCTCATGGACCTGAACCAGTCCACCTGATGATCCCGCCAGTAATGCGCGAAGCGCACGACCGATTCGCCCTGCATGCGCGGGCCGGTCACATCGCCGTCGGTATTGAACTCTGCGGTGATCATGGGCTTATCCTCGCCCGCCAGCTCGACGGCGCGCTTATGCGTGCGGGTGAACTGATCCACGAGCAGCCCGATGGAATCCGCCTTGTACTTGCCGCTGTCCGCCTCGGCGATATCGTAGGGCCAGCCGAAGTGCAGCGCGGGATAGCCGTCGCAGCTCCACAGATCGGCCGCCGCGTAGCAGTCCCGGAACGCGTCCTCCTGCTCCATATGCCCGTCCTCCAGCGCCCAGCCGCCGCAGAAAATGACGCGGACGTTGGGCGCTTCCCGATTCAGGATCTTTGTGAAGCGGACAAAGAACGCGCCGACCTGGGGATAGGTATAGCGCTTGTTGTGCTGAAACCACGTGCCGCAGCATTCATGGTTGATGCGGATCATCATCCGCCCGAAGGGCCGCAGCTGCCGCGCGATCGCGGTCAGTTCCTCGTCGCTCAGCGCGCAGTCAAGCGTCAGCGTCAGCAGCACGTCCTGGCCGTGACGGCGTATGTCGCGCATCTGCCCGAAGGGCTGGCCATCCACGCCGTAAGGAAAATAATCGTCATAGGGATAATCCCAGGCGAAGGTCACGTTTCTGTCCTTCCACGCCTCGGATATCCGGGCCGGCCATTCCTTGTCATGCGGATAATACGTGTACATGATGTTCACGGCGCGGTGGGGCCGTCCCAGCTTATGCAGGATATAATCCTGGTTGACGTACGCCGCGCGCTCGCTGCCGTCGCCGATATCGCAGGCGCAGCGCGCGGGGCCCATATGCAGCTTTTTCATTCTCTCACCTCATGTCGGCAGATCATGTTTTTCTCTCCGTTTTCCGAACCGCTCAAAGCATACCATATTCGCCCGGAATTGGCAAGGCGCGCGCGGGCGGAAATATATTTTCCCGCGGCCCTGCGGAAATATGGCGCATTCGGATCAAATGTGATATACTCTATGCGTTTTCCGCAAAAAGAGGACGCAAACGACGCAGGGGTGATTTGACGGCATGCTGACGAAAAATGATTTGCGCGGGAACCGCACCGCCGGGGCGATCTGCCTGAACGCGCTGCTGGCGGCGGTCAGCCTGTTCGCAAACGGTTTCGGCGTATACCTCACCATTCAGGCCAATATCGGCGCAGGCCCCTGGGACGTGCTCAACCTCGGGCTTTCCAAAAGCCTGGGCATGCTGTACGGCACGGCGTCCATCGCCGTTTCCGTCACGATCCTCGTTATCGATATCCTGCTGCGCGAGCCCATCGGCCTGGCCATGTTCATCGACGCCTTCGTCGTGGGCAAGGCTGTGGACTTTTTCAATTTGATCCGCGCCGTTCCGCCCGCCGCGTCGCTTATGACCGGCATCCCCGTCATGATCGCGGGGCTGGTGATCATAGCGTATACGCAATACACGTACATGATCGCCTCCCTGGGCTGCGGGCCGAGGGACACGCTGCTGGTGGGCCTCGCCAAACGCGCGCGGCGCATTCCCATCGGCGCGGTCAGCATCGCGCTGCTCAGCTTCGCCACGCTGGTCGGCTGGCTGCTCGGCGGCCCGGTGGGCGTGGGCACGCTGATCTGTGCTTTCTGCGCCGGTCCCATCATGCAGTTCGCGTTCCATACGGTGCGCTTTGACGCCACGCTGATCCGCCACCAGCGGCTCCGCGATTCCGCGCGGGTGCTCTTTTCGCGCCGCGGCTGATCTGCTCGCGCTATCCGGCGCGTTATTCCGCCTGCCTGCGCTTTTCCCGGCGGATGCGGTTGATATGGCGCTCGAAGTCGCCGCTGTCCAGCAGCGAAGCCAGCACGTACTGTTCAAAGGCCGGCACGGTGCAGCTGTAAAACCCGACGCGCTCCGTGAAAAGCGGAAGCAGGCGCTCGGGAAGCACCATGTAGCCGACGCGCAGCGACGGCGAAACCGTGCGTGAAAACGTGTTCAGGTAGATCACGTTCTGCCGGTCGGACAGCGAGTAAACGGTCTCCTCAGGCTTGCTGAGCAGCGAAAACTCCGATTCAAAATCGTCCTCCACGATAATGCGGTCGCCCTGCGCGGCCCAGCGCAGGTATTCCCGGCGCTTGGACGCGCTGGCCGTCACGCCGCTCGGATAGCTGCGGTACGGCGTGATATGCAGCACGGACGCCGCCGTGCTTTGCAGCGCCTGCGAGCGGATGCCGTCCTTACCCAGCGGCAGAAGGTCGCACTGTATGCCCTTGCAGCGGTAGACCTGCTCTATTTTTTTATAGGAAGGGCGCTCGATGCCGTAGACGCGCCGATGGCTCAGCATTTCCACCACCATGCCGTACAGGTATTCCGCGCCCGAGCCGATAACGATCTGCTCGGCGGAAGCGTGAATGCCGCGGTTGCGGGCCAGGTAACGGGAGATCGCCCGGCGCAGTTCGCCGCAGCCCTCGTTCGGCGCTTTGTTCAGCAGCCTTTCCCCATAGTCCGCGATCACCCGGCGCATCGTGCGCGCAAGCACCGAGAAGGGAAACGTGTACTGCGGCAGGTCCGCGCCCGGCAGGCTGCGCGCGCCGGTCTCGGCGTCCTCCGCCCGCGCGAACCCACCGTCGCTGCGGTACGCCACGTAAAAGCCGCTGCGCGGCCGCGATTCGATATACCCCTCCTGGCACAGCAGGTCAAAGCTGTGATCCACGGTCACGGCGCTCAGTCCGCGGTCCCGGGCAAGCTGCCTCCTGGAGGGCAGCCTGTCCCCCGGTTTCCGGTCGCCCTCCACGATTTCCCGCCGCAGCGTTTCGTACAGCAGCAGGTAAGCCGGTTTTTTCTCTTTCATCTGGTATTATTATATTTTTCCTTTCTGGTACTTTTAATAAGTCCAATCTGAGTATATACTGTTCTTGCAATTCAGTCAAGGGAGATGCTGATCCGTGAAGGAAGAAAGCAAGCTGCTCAAGCTCATTTTCGCGGGCGTTATGGCCGCGATGGTATATGTCGTGACGCTTTTCCGTTTTCCGCTGCTCGGTTCCAAGGTGCACTTCGCCAACGCCGTCTGCCTGCTCAGCGGCATGCTGCTCGGGCCGGTCTGGGGCGGAACGGCCGCCGGCCTGGGCTCGGCGCTCTACGACGCCTTCGGCGGCGGGTACGACGTGCTGAACGTGCTGATCACCTTCGTCAGCAAGTTCGCGATGGCCTGGATCTGCGGAGCGCTGATGCGCAAAGCAGGCTATGAAAAGGCCGGCATCGTCAGGATCGTCACCGCCTGCGTCGTCGGCGCGCTGTCCTATGTGGCGCTTTATATGTTCAAAAGCCTGCTGATGTACGGCTGGGCCGGCATGACCAGCCGCTTCCCGGCTTCGATCATCAACGCGGGCGCCGCAATCGTCGCCGCCCCCATCTTCTACCACGCGCTCGTCCCTGCGCTCAAGGCGGCGGGCATTATGAAACGCCTGCGCGAAGAATGATCCGCGGCCGCGCATACCGGGTTTTCCTCCGGCTGTCCGGGCAGTAATGTTATTATCAGGCTAAAAGCCATGATGCAAAGGATGAAGCAAGCACCAGAGAGTACGACGAGGGCGCTGCCCTCGAGCTCCCGCCGGGGAGGGAAGCCTGTCCGGGGCCTTCCGGCCCGCTTTTCGCTAAAAACCATCCCAAGGGAAGGTTTT
>CACWLY010000087.1 GCA_902761825.1 uncultured Eubacteriales bacterium | reverse complement strand
AGCTGTGGAACAAGGTGGAAATCAACGGCCAGCAGGGCTATGTGAGCGCATATTTCCTCAAGCGCTGAATCAATGCGTACAGATGATGAAAGCGGCGGGAAACACCCGCCGCTTTGGCTTGTCATAAAACGGACGCTATTTATACTATTCTGATGCAAAAACCTTATCATCTTTGGTTTTTTTTCCGCCCTGACGTTGCTTTGTACGCCCCGCGCCCTGCGCAAGGGCTTGCGAGAGGGTTTCAGGCGGCAATCTGCAGGATTGTCCGCCCTCAGCCTCACTGCGTTCGGCGCTATTCCGGTCAACGCAGCGCTGCTACGCCTTCCTTCATTCAGCTTAGTCAGCACGAAAAATCCATTCCAAATCTGATAATCTTTTAAGAGCCATGATGCAAATAGGAAATTAAGATCAGAAAGAACGATCGAGAGCGAGGAGCTCTCGATCGTTCTCTTCTGTGCCTTTATTTACCCTTCGTGAATTGGCTCTTAGCCTGAGAACGGACGTTATTTAAGGATACTGCGGATCCATTGGCACGGCGTCCAGGTCATAGGAGTTGGGATTCAGGTAGGTGGTCTTGATCCATTCGTGATCGATCACGTAATCCTGCCCCCAGCAGCGCAGGTTGGCGCTGATGCACACCCACCAGCTGCCGTCGTTCTGCAGCGAGCGCGCCTTGCTGTGCACGGTCACCTTCTGGCCTATGGCTTCATAATTGAAGGTGTTCTTGCCCTTGCCGGGCTTGGGGCGCGGGTAAATCTTGGACGCGCCGATCAGCGCTTCCTGATCGGTGGCCGATTCATCGTACAGCGGGGCGGGCGTGGGCGTCGGCGTGGTGAAGACGGGCTGCGGATGGTATCCGGCGGAGACGGTAAAGTAGAAGGTCAGCGAGGACGCCGAGGCCGTGCCGTTGGGATAAACGGTCACGTTATAGGCAGCGGGGCCGAGGAAAGTGATCCAGGGATAGGCTTCAAACAGGTTGTCGTAGCTGATCATATGCGTGCCTTCGGACAGCTTCCGGGTTTCGCGGTAGAGCAGCGCGCCGTCAGTCTGCTTGTAGAGGATCTCCACCGCGGCGGAGGCCGGAACGGGCGTCGGCGCGGCGGTGGGAACGGGCGTGAACAGGTTCAGCATACTGCCGCCGTTGTACTGATAATAAAAGGTGATGCTGGCCGGGGTCGCCACGCCGCTTGCGGATACGTATACCGACCGCGTCGTGGAGCCGATGGGCGTGAAATAGCTGCCGTTCAGCTTGCTTGTGACCGTGTGCGATCCGGGAGCGAGCTTTTCGGTGGAATACGTGATCAGCTTGCCGTCGGGCTGCCGGTAAAACACGTACACCGTGGCCGTCGCGTCGGCGGCGGGCTGGCTGTAGTACCAGGGCACGGGCGTGGCGGTGGCGGCGGGTACGTAATACCAGGGCACGGGGGTGGCCGTCGCCGGCTGCGAATAGTAATACCAGGGCACGGGCGTGGCCGTGGCCGGCTGCGAATAGTAATACCAAGGCACGGGCGTCGCCGTGGCGGGCTGCGAATAATAATACCAGGGCACGGCGGTGGGCGTAGGCGTGGCCGCGGGCGCGCCGTAGGGCGCAAAGCCGGTCAGGCAGCCCGCGCTTCCGCTCAGCGACCACTCGGAGGGCGAGCTCCAGCGCTCATACTTGCCGGGCAGGCCCAGGTAGGCGTCGCGGGTCTTGAGCCTTTCCAGCGTCCAGGGCGTGACGCGCACGGTATAGGCGACGCCGCGGTTCAGCTGCACGTCTGCGCTGCGCCCGGGCAGCTGCACGGTCTGAGCGGCATAGGGCTGGGAAGTGGGATACCAGGTGATATCATACCCGCCGTATATCGTGTTGCGCATGCCGCCGGTGCTGATCACCGTACCCTTATCCTGGGTAAAGGTCAGCTTGCTTCCGGACTGCGTGTAGACATAGAAAACGACCTCTCCCGAGGCCCGGCCCGATATGGACGTGCCGTCGGCCAGAGCGAAGCAGAGGGTCAGCGCGCCGATCAGCAGCGCCGCGAGGACGAATCGGACAGCTTTTGTGCTTTTCATGGTATGCCTCCTTTGCGGGGAATACGCTGTCACCATTATACCCGCAATGCCGCGAAAAGTAAAGGAACCTCTGATTAATTCAGCGATACGTCTGGCAGCGTCTTTTTCGCGATCCGCTGCGCGGAAAAACCTCGATTCAGCCTCACTGAACCTTCGATTTTTACGCTTGCATCTCTCAAAAAATACGCTCGCCATACGACCGCCTCATTATAATCAGGGCTTCCTAAAGATTCATTGACTTTTGTTACATCGCGGGATACAATAGAAAAGCGAAATATACCGTAAATAAACAGAAAAAGGGACGATCGCCATGAAAGTTGTGCTGCAAAACCTGACAAAGCGCTTCCCCAACCGCAATAAAAAGGGCGACGACGTGATCGCGGTCAACGATTTCAATTTCGAGATCCCCGACGGCAAGCTGATCGGCCTGCTGGGGCCTTCGGGCTGCGGCAAGAGCACCACGCTGAACCTGATCTGCGGCCTGGAGACGCCCACCAGCGGCAGGATCCTGTTCGGCGAGGACGACGTGACCCGGCTGCCGCCTGAAAACCGCGGCGTGGGCCTGGTGTTCCAGAATTACGCGCTGTATCCGCACCTGACCGTGCAGGAAAACATCATGTTCCCGCTGCAGAACCTGCGCGGGGCCGATAAGCTGACCCGCCCGCAGATGCTGGAGAAGGCCATGACGGCGGCGAAGCTGGTGCAGATCGACGGGCTGATGGAGCGCAAGCCCAGCGAGCTTTCGGGCGGTCAGCAGCAGCGCGTCGCCATCGCCCGCGCCCTGGTCAAAATGCCCAGGGTGCTTCTGCTGGACGAGCCGCTTTCCAACCTCGACGCCCGCCTGCGCCTGCAGACGCGCGAGGAGATCCGCCGCATCCAGCAGGAGACGGGCATCACCACGATTTTCGTCACCCACGATCAGGACGAGGCCATGAGCATCAGCGACATGATCGTGGTCATGAAGGACGGCGTGGTGCAGCAGATCGGCGCGCCGCAGGAGGTGTATGACAGCCCGGTGAACCTGTTCGTCGCCACCTTCCTTGGCACGCCGCCCATCAACGTGCTGGACGGCGAAGTGAAGGGCGAAAAGCTGTATATCGGCGGGGCCGCCGTGTGCGATGTGCCGGGCGTGGGGGATCAGCCCGTATCCGTGGGCATCCGTCCCGAGGGCTTTACCCTGGACGAGAACGGCCCCTTCGAGGTCAGCCTGAGCCGCGTGGAGGTCATGGGAAGGGATACCAGCGTCGTGTCCACCCATCCCGCCAGCCGGAACCCCGTGATCCGCTCCATCATTCCCGCCCGCAACAAGGTGGACAGGACCCGCAGGACCGTGCGCTTCACGCTGATGCCCGAAAAGGTGTTCATCTTCGACGCCAGGGACGACCGGCGGATCTGTTTTGACGCCGAGTAAGAGGGGACGAGCATGAAGAAAAAGAAAAGCCTGAAGGGCTGGCTGTATCTGCTGCCCGCCATCCTGTTTCTGGGATGCTTCATGGTGTACCCGCTGATCGACGTGCTGATCTATTCGGTGGAAGAGGGGTACAACAGCGCTTCCCAGACGTATACCGGCATCGGCCTGTACAATTATTCGTACGTGCTGCGCGATCCGTATTTCCTGCAGGCCGTGCGCAATACCTTCCTGCTGGTGATCATCACCGTGCCGCTTTCCACCGGCATCGCCCTGCTGATATCGCTTGGGCTCAACGCCGTCAAGCCCCTTCGCAAGCTGTACCAGACGATCTATTTCCTGCCCTACGTCACCAACACGCTGGCGGTCGGCCTGGTATTTATGATCCTTTTCAAAAAAACGGCGTATACCGACGGCCTGGTCAACCTGATGCTGCGCTGGTTCGGCGCGGGCCCCGTTGATTTCATCGACGGTCCGTACTGGGCCAAGATGTTCGTGCTGTGCTTCTACACCGTGTGGGTGGTCATGCCCTTCAAGGTGCTGATACTGACCAGCGCCCTGGCCAGCGTGAACCCCGAATATTACAGCGCGGCCAAGATGGACGCCACCCGCAGCTTCCGCGTGTTCCGCAAGATCACGCTGCCCATGATCTCGCCCATGATCTTTTATCTGGTGATCACCGGCTTCATCGGCGCGTTCAAGGCGTACAGCGACGCCGTGGCCCTGTTCGGCACCGATCTGAACGCCGCGGGCATGAACACCATCGTGGGCTATGTGTACGATATGCTCTACGGCAACAGCGGCGGCTATCCCTCCTTCGCCTCGGCGGCCGCGCTGATCCTGTTTGCCATTGTGCTGACCATCACGTGCGTCAATTTGCTGATCAGCAAAAAGCACGTGCATTATTAAGGCGGTGACGAGCATGCAGAACAAAATAGATTTTGACCGCATCGAGCGCCGCGCCGCCGCGCGCAAGCGCGTTTTCCACGCCGCGGACTATTTCTTCCTGACGGTCTGGGCGCTGATCGTGCTGTTTCCCTTCTACTGGATGCTTCTGTCCTCGCTCAAGAGCTACAGCTCCTACAACGCCGAGTACATCCCCAGGTTCTTCACGCTCTCGCCCACGCTGCAGAACTATCAGGACGCCTTTACCGCCGTGCCCCTGGCCCGGTATTTCCTGAATACCGTGATCTTTACCGTCGTGACCACGGGCATCATGATGGCGGTGATCATTCCGGCGGCCTTCGCTTTCGCGCGGCTGGAGTTCGCGGGACGGCAGCTCGCCTTCACGCTCTTCCTGTCGCTGATGATGATCCCGGGCGAACTGGTGGTGATCACCAATTTCGTCACCATCACCAATCTGCACCTGCGCAATACCTTTACCGGCCTGATCCTGCCCTCGGTGACCTCGGTATTCTACATCTACCTGCTCAAGGAAAACTTTGAGCAGATCCCGGACGAGCTGTACCGCGCGGCGCGCGTGGACGGCACCCGGGATTTCGAGTACCTGACGCGGGTCATGATCCCGATCTCGAAGCCCACGCTGGTGACCATCGTGATCCTGAAGGTCATCGAATGCTGGAACAGCTACGTGTGGCCCCGCCTGATCACCGACGACGCCCGCTATTTCCTGGTGTCCAACGGCATTCAGGAGATCCGCGAGAACGGCTTCGGCCGGGAGAACATACCCGCCATGATGGCCGCCGTGGTCGTGATATCGGTGCCGCTGATCGTGCTGTTCCTGGTTTTCCGCAACAAAGTCATGGCCGGGGTGTCCCGGGGAGGTACCAAGGGATGAAAACGACCAAACGCATCCTCGCCCTTGCGCTGGCCTGCGTATGCTGCCTGCTGCTCTCCGGCTGCCACGGCTCGCGGCATACCAGCGCGTTCGCCGTGCCCGAGCTGTTTGACACGGACCGCAATTATGAGGTCACCTTCTGGGCCAAGAACGATACCAACAAGACCCAGACCGCCATCTATGAAAAGGCAATCGCCGATTTTCAGGCGCTGTATCCCAATATCCGGGTCAATATGCGCCTGTATACCGATTACAGCCGCATTTACAACGACGTGATCACCAATATTGCCACCGGCACCACGCCCAACGTGTGCATCACCTATCCCGATCATATCGCCACCTACCTGACGGGCAATAACGTGATGGCGCCGCTGGACGAGCTGTTCACGAACGTGAAATACGGCCTGGGCGGAACCGACGTGCGCTTCGATTCGCCCCGGATGGACGAGATCGTTCCGCAGTTCCTGGCCGAATGCAGGATCGGCGACCACTATTACGCCCTGCCCTACATGCGCTCCACCGAGGCCATGTACATCAACAAAACCTTTGTGGAAAAGCTGGGCTACACGCTGCCCGACGTGCTGACCTGGGATTTCGTGTGGGAGGTTTCGGACGCCGCGGCGAAAAAGGACGACGACGGCACCTATCCGCTCAACGGCCAGAAAACGATGATTCCCTTCATCTATAAATCCACCGACAACATGATGATCCAGATGCTCAGGCAGCTGGACGCGCCCTACTCCACCGCCGCGGGCGATATCCTGATCTTCGGCGACGAAACGAAGGATATCCTGTACACCGTGCGCGATCATGTGAAGACCGGGGCTTTCTCCACCTTCAAGATCAGCAGCTATCCCGGCAATTTCCTGAACGCCGGCCAGTGCGTGTTCGCCGTGGATTCCACCGCCGGCGCGACCTGGATGGGCGCGCACGCCCCGCATATGGATATCGCCGCCGACCAGGTGGTGGATTTTGAATTGGCTGTGCGGCCCATCCCGCAGTTCGATCCCGAGCATCCGGTCATGATCTCCCAGGGCCCGTCGATCTGCGTGTTCAACAAGGACGACCCCCAGCAGGTGCTGGCAAGCTGGCTCTTCGCCCAGTACCTGATCAGCAGCGACGTGCAGATCGCCTATTCCGAGACCGAGGGCTATGTGCCCGTGACGCTCAAGGCCCAGCAGGACGCGGCCTACCGCGATTACCTGTCCCGCAAGGGCGAGGACAACGATCTGTATTATTCCATCAAGCTCGACGCCGCGGAGCTGCTGATGGCAAATACCGGAAACACGTTCGTGACGCCGGTGTTCAACGGCTCGGCTTCGCTGCGCGAGGCCGCGGGCCAGCTGATCGAGGAGGTCGCGAAAGGCGTGCGCCGCAAGAAGACGGTGGACGACAGCTTCATCGCCGCACTGTACGACCAGATCAACAGCCTGTACCGGCTGGATCAGATCGCGCCGCAGACCGAAAGCGAAGAGGAAACGCAGGGCGCTGTCCGCGATATGGGCAAGCTGCCGGGTACCGCGACCGCGCTCCTGGCCGCGCTGGCCGCCGCGTGGGCGATGATCATCGCGTACGTGCTGCGGGAAAAAGTGAAATCCAGGAAAAAGACGCGCTGACGGGCCTGGTTTCTATTGACGGAAGACGCCGAAAACACTATAATAAGCATGCTGCGTAAAAAACGCCGTGATTTTCTAAGGAGGAACAAAACGATGAAAAAATCCAATATTATGACCTGCATCGTCGCGATCGTCGCGATCGTTGCCATCGTCCTTTGCGTTGTGACCAACGGCAAAAAGGCCGATCTGCAGAAGCAGGTGGACGAGCTGAAGGCCAACGTGACCACCCTGACCGGCAACCTGGACGCCGCCAAGCAGGAAGCTGCCGACGCCGCCAAGAACGCCGAAGAGCAGATCGCCAAGGCCAAGGAAGAAGCCGGAAAGGCCGTCGAGGAAGCTACGGCCGCCGCGAAGGCTGACGCCGAGGCAGAGATCGCCAAGGTGAAGGCTGACGCCGAAAAGGCGCTTGAGGACGCCAAGGCTGAGGCTGCAAAGGCGCTCGAGGAAGCCAAGGCTGCCGCTGAGACCGCCGCCCAGACCGTAACCGAGACTGTAACCGAGACCGCTGCCGAGGCTGTTGCCGAAGTGACCGAAGCCGTCGAGAAGGCTGCCGAGGAAGCTCCCGCCGCCGAAGTTACCGCTGCTGAAGCTCCCGCCGCCGAAGCCAAGACCGTCATGACCCATGCCGAGTACGCGGCCGCCGATCTGGACACCGAAGTGACCGTGGAAGCCTATGTGCAGGGCAAGCAGTCCTGGTGGGCCGACAAGGCCACTATCTATCTGCAGGCCGAGGACGGCGCGTACTTCGTGTACGAGCTGCCCATCAGCGAGGAAGACTACGCCAAGCTGGAGAACGGCGTCAAGGTCCGCGTGACCGGCTACAAGTCCGAATGGTCCGGCGAAGTGGAAATCACCGACGCCACCTTCGAGATCCTGGATGCCGAGCCCTGGATCGCCCAGGCCGAGGATATCACCGCGCTGCTGGGCAAGGACGAGCTGGTCAACCATCAGAACGAAGTCGTCGCCGTCAAGGGCGTGACCGTGGAAGCCTACGATGAGACCGGCGCCGCCTTCGCGTACAAGAACGCCGCCGATAAGACCGACGATCTGTACTTCAAGGTTTCCAAGGACGGCCAGACCTATGAATTCTGCGTGGAATTCTATCTCTGCGGCAAGGATACCGACGTGTACAAGGCCGTCGAAGCCCTGAAAGTGGGCGATGTGATCGACCTGGAAGGCTTCCTGTACTGGTACAACGGCGCGAACCTGCAGGCCACCAAGCTGACCCCCGCCGCCAAGTAATCATCTAATCATACAAAAAAGAGCTGCGAAACAAATAGCGGCTCTTTTTTTATGGGATGCTGTTCTTCTGCTCAGGGACATGATGCGAAGCATGAAATGAGACAAAGAGCGCCGTATTTCCGCGAAACAGGCAGGAAAAACGCGCTTTCTTCTGGCTCGCCCCGCGCTGCTCCCTGCGGGAAGCGCGGGTTGCGGGCGGCAATCTGCGGATTGCCCGCCCT
>CACWLY010000086.1 GCA_902761825.1 uncultured Eubacteriales bacterium | reverse complement strand
GCGCTGCTACGCCTCCCTCCATTCAGCTTAGCCAGGGCGAAAAATCCATCCCAAATCTGATAATCTTTTATACTGAGAATAGTATTAATTCACCATTCACATCACGGCTCCTAAACATATATAGCAGAACAACAGACAGAATAAAAGGCGCTCCGGATCATCTCCGGGTTTGCGAGATCCGGAAAGCCTGCCCTTGACGGTGCCGCGGCAAAGATGATACGATGTATAGGCAGGCCAGGGACGGCTGAAAATGAGGACTGGAGGTGAGGGCATGGACCGGCAGGAAGCGCTGCGGCTGTATACGCAGGCTGTTTCCCGGGAACGGGAGGAATACCTGTATCAGCATGCCCTGACCAAGGTTAAAGCCGTTCTCCGGGGCATGACGCCCGGGGAAAAGGAGAAATACCTGCAAAGCCAGAACTTTGCCAACACGCTTTTCCGCATGAAGCGCAAGGATAAGGTATATCAGGCGCTTCAGCGCGGCGAACTGATTCTGGATTACCATCAGGAGGAGTTTGACCAGCTGGCCGCGCTGATCCAGCGGGAGGCGGAAGCCGGGAACGACGTCCGCCTGCCCTTTTTGCGCTCGGTGGAGCGCAGCCGCGTATCGCTGGACCGCGCGCGCGCCGCGGTCTCGCTGATGGCTGAGCAGGCGCCGCGCGCGTACTTTGCCGAAAACCTGGATCGCCTGGCCTCCGCCGCCGAGCAAAAGGCCGAGCGCTGGCTGCGGCAGGGCGATATCGCGCGCCTGATCAAAAAGGACGATACCGTGGAGCGCGTACTCCCGCACGCCATGAACACACTGTTCGACAAGGGCATGAGCGCAGCGCTGGTCAGCCAGGCGTATTTTCCCCAGTCCGTGACGTCGGCGCTGCAGGGCGAGATCAGGCGCGCTTTCCCCGATCTGTCCGCCTGCGGCGCGGTCTGTCTGGAAAACGGCGAAAAGATCTCCACCGCGCTCAAGGCGGAGCTGCACCGCTTCAAGGCGGCCCTGTGCGCCGAGGTCCGCCGCCGCTTTCCGGCCGAGCGCATCCGCGAACTGCTGCGGGACAACGCTTCGCTGAACCGCCTGCAAAAGCAGGTGGACGCCGCCTGGGCGAGGGAGCGCAAGCTGCGCACCGCGCTTTTAAGCGCGATACCGGAGCATTACCGCGATCTGTACCCCGCCGCCCGGGCCATGAAGCGGCGGTTCATTCTGCACCTGGGGCCGACCAATTCGGGCAAAACGTACGAAGGCGTACAGCGGCTGCGCGGCGCGCGCTGCGGCATTTATTTAGGGCCGCTGCGCCTGCTGGCCGCCGAGCAGTTTGAAACGCTGAACATGGACGACGTGCCCTGCTCGCTGGTCACCGGCGAGGAGCAGATCCGCGTACCCGGCAGCCGGGTGCAGTCCTCCACCGTGGAAATGGCCGACCTCAAAACGCATTACGACGTGGCGGTGATCGATGAATGCCAGATGATCGCCGACCGCGACCGCGGCGGCGCGTGGACGGCAGCCATCCTGGGGCTGTGCGCCGACGAGATCCACGCCTGCGCTTCGCCGGACGCCGAGGGTCTGCTCACGCGCATGATCACCGAATGCGGGGACGAGCTTTCCATCGTGCGCCATGAGCGCATGACGCCGCTGGAGGTGGAAAAGGAGGGCTTTCAGTTTCCTTCCTCCGTGCGCTTCGGCGACGCGCTGATCGTGTTTTCCAAAGCCCGCGTGCACGCCGTAGCCGCCGAGCTGCGCGGCAAGGGCTATCGCGTGTCGCTGATCTACGGCGCGCTGCCGCCCGACGTGCGGCGCGACCAGGCCCAGCGCTTCCAGCAGGGCGAGACCGAAGTGGTGGTCTCCACCGACGCCATCGCCATGGGCATGAACCTGCCCATCGAGCGGGTGGTTTTTCTGGAATCCGAAAAGTACGACGGCGATATCACGCGCACGCTGACCGACGCCGAGATCAAGCAGATCGCGGGCCGCGCCGGACGCTTCGGCATATACGATATCGGCTATGTGAACGCCTACGGCTTCAAGGGGCTGGTGGCGAACGCGCTGAACAAGCCGCTGCTGCCGCTGACCGAGGCCGTGATCCGCTTTCCCGAATCGCTGCTCGGCATCCCGCTGCCGCTCACGCAGATCATTGAAAAATGGATGGCTATGCAGGATAAGGGCTGCTTCTCCACAGCGTCCACCGCGCGCATGGCGCTGCTCGCCGCGATGATGGAAACCAAGCATACCGACAAAGAGCTACTGTACCGTTTCCTGTGCATTCCCTTCGACGAGACCGAGCCCGACCTGCTGGCGCGGTGGAAGGCCATGTATCATGCCGAGAACAGCGGGGAGCATATCGAGGTGCTTGCCGAGATCCCGCGCATGCTCGATCCCGCGGAATGCACGGTGCAGATGCTGGACGGGCTGGAGGCCGATTACCGGCGCTGCGATCTGTATTACAATTACGCGCGCCTGTTCCTGGAGGAGCCGGACAGCGTTCTGGATGAGATCCAGCGCCGCAAGGACCTGATCTCCCAGGGCATCATCCATATCCTCTCCACCCAGAAGCTGCAGCAGAAAACCTGCCGTTCCTGCAAAAAGCGCCTGCCCTGGAACTGGCCCTACCGGCTGTGCGACGCCTGCTACCGCCACCAGCAGGCCTTCGGCAGGCGCGGCCGGGGCGGATAAAACCGGAATACGCACAAAAAGAGAACGCCCGGGGACTGCCTGTCCTCGAACGTTCTTTTTATGTCAGTGCCGTTTCGGTCAGCCAACCTGGCGCTTGCGGATATCAATGCCCATTTCGTCGGCTGTTTCCACCAGCGTATCCAGCGCCTGGATAATCTGCTCGGGCTTATGCTCGCTGATGACGCAGAAGCGCAGGCGCGCGCTGTTGCGCGGCACGGCGGGATAGACGGCCGGGGGCACGAACACGCCCTTGCGGCCCAGGGCCACGGACAGATCGAAAGCGTCGTTGTCGTTGCCGATCAGGATCGGGATGATCGCGGTATGCCCGGCCAGGCAGGTATCCAGCTGGCGCTTGTGCGCCTCTTCCACGAACACCCTGATATTGCGCTGCATGCGTTCCATGATGGTGGGATCGGTCTGCAAAAGCTCAACGGCTTTCAGGCACGCGCCTGCCAGAGCGGGGCTCAGGCCGACCGAGAACACAAAGCCGGGCAGGTTATAGCGCAGATGCTCGCACAGCGCCTTGCTGCCGGCCAGATAGCCGCCGCAGGTGCCCAGGCCCTTGCTCAGCGTGCCCATCTTGATATCGATATCGGTGGGCGCGAGGCCGTAATACTCGTCCACGCCCGCGCCGGTCCTGCCCAGCACGCCCGCGGAGTGCGCTTCGTCCACATACAGGAAGCAGCCGTATTCCTTTTTGAGCCTTACGTATTCGGGGATCGGCGCGATATCGCCGTCCATGCTGTACGCGCCCTCGCAGACGATGAGCACCTTGGCGAACTTGCTGCGCTGCGTGCGCAGAATGCTCTCAAGCGCGGCCACGTCGTTGTGCGGGAAAGCCTTGCACACGGCGTCGCTCATGCGGCAGCCCTCGTGAATGCTGTTGTGCGCGAGCGCGTCGTACACGATCAGGTCGCCCTTGCCGCAGAAATTGCCCACAAAGGTCACGTTGGTGGCGTGGCCGGACACCAGCACCACGGCGTCCTCGGTATGCTTCCATTTCGCGATGGCGGCCTCGAGCTGCTCGTGCAGCTTCTTTTCACCGCCCAGCAGACGGCTGCCGCTGGGCGAGGTGCCGTACTTTTTGATGGCGTCGATCGCCGCCTGCATGGTTTCGGGGCGTCCGCTCATACCGGCGTAATTGTAGGAGCCGAAGTTGAGCACCTCCTGCCCGTCCACCGTCGAAGTATCGCGCACGATGGATTCATGGCAGACGAAGTACGGGTTCTCGCCCCGCAGCCCCTTGAGGCGGGCCTGCAGCGCCTGGTATTCGGGCATATCCTCCACGCGGGTGATGGGCTTGACCTTGCCGGGCGCGTTCTCGGTGTGCCGGGCGGGCAGATCGCCGTGCAGGCGGCTGCGCACGACGTTTGCCACGTCGCGGGCGCAGGTGCACTGGGCGGTGTCCTCTTCCTCCAGCAGCACGCCGTAGGTTTCCTCGATCTTGAGCATCACGCTCAGCATCTGCAGGCTGTCGCCGCCCAGATCGTCGATAAAGTGCGCGGTGGGCAGGATCGGCGTATCGATCGCCAGCGCTTCGGCGAAGAACTCCAGCACCTTCTTTTCGATCTCGTCCTGGGTGGGGCCTTCCAGCTCCTGGGACTCCACCTTGTTGATCACGGGCACGGTGCCGCCGTCCAGCGGCGTGCAGGGGAACGAGCCGTTTTCGATCTGCTGGCGCAGCTGCACGCGCTTGACCTTCATCGTGCCTGACAGCGGCAGCTTATCTGCGGTAGCCAGGATCACGCGGGCCTGCTTGTTCTGCGGCAGCGTGCGGTTGCGCTCCTCCACCTGCTGCTTGACCCGGGCGCGCACGGCGCCGTCGTACAGCTTGTCTCCCAGGCTCAGCACCAGCGTTACCTGCTCCCGGCCCTTGTCGCCCGTTCCCAGCACGGTCATCATTTCCACGCCGTCCATGCCGGTAAAGGTGTTCTCGATCTCGTCGGGATAGATGTTTTCGCCCGAGCTGCCGATGATTACGTCCTTCACGCGGCCTTCGATATGCAGGCGGTTCTTGCTGTCAAAGCGCACCAGGTCGCCGGTATGGAACATGCCGTTCTTGTCCAGATCGGGCGGCAGCAGCCTGCCGTCGCGCAGCTGGCCGATATGAATGGCGTCGCAGCCGATCAGC
This sequence comes from uncultured Eubacteriales bacterium, assembly GCA_902761825.1. GTDB lineage: Bacteria > Bacillota > Clostridia > Christensenellales > Aristaeellaceae > SFMI01. The sequence continues at coordinate 11,546 of CACWLY010000086.1, read as the reverse complement.
AGCTCGCCCTTCTCGTTGATCCTGGAGCGCGCGATGGGCAGCAGCTTGCCGCTGCACCCGCTGAGACGCGCCTTGAGCTCCAGATCGCCGTCGTACGCGGTGACGGCGGTCTCGGTCATGCCGTAGCCGAAGGAAACGTTGTAGCCCAGCGTCGCCATCGTGCGAAGATGCTCGTACGGCGCGTTCGCGCCGCCCAGGGCGATCTGCACCACGGTGGGCCCGAACAGCTGCGCGTTGATGGATTTGAAGAGGATATTGCGGGCAAACCAGAGCCCGCCCTCGGGCCACACGCGCTGGCTGAACAGCGATATCTTTTGCAGCGTGCGGAAGGCGGCGCGCTTGCGCCGGGGCTGGGCTGCCAGCTTTTTCTGCAGGTTGCTGCTGATGCCGTTGACCAGCATGGGCACGGCCAGCACGAAATCCACCTTGCAGACGCGGCAGGTTTTGAGGATGGTCTCGGGCGCGCGGTCATGCAGGAAAACCTGCGGGTTGCCCTCCAGCATGCCCGGGAACAGATTGGTCATCATGCCGAACACATGGTTCAGCGGCAGGAAGCACAGCATGCGCTGCTTACCCAGGTTTTCGTTGGTCATGCAGTGGCGCTTCTGCTGCTCCACGAACGCGATGGACTGCAGGCACACGGCCCGGCCGTCGTACACGTACACGCGGGAGGTGTCGGTCGTGCCCGAGGTGCACAGCGCCATGCGGTCGGCCCATTGCGGCTCGAAGCCCTCGCTGAACACGCCCTCGGTCAGGTCCTTCACGGTGCGCTGGGCGTACTCCGCCAGGCCCTCCCTGCGGCGGCCCAGGATCAGCGCGTCGGCGCCCGCCTGGGTCATCAGGTGGCGCACAGGCTGATCCTTCAGCATGGGATCCAGCAGCAGCGGCTTGCGGCCGGCGGCCAGCAGCGCCCAGAACAGGATGGGCCAATCCACCTGCGTTTCCAGGCACAGGCCCACCCAGCCGTCCCTGCGGCCCAGGGCGGCGTCCCGGATGCGGGCGGCGGCCTGCATTACCCGCGCGCGGAATTCCTCGAAAGTCATGCTCTGCTCGCGGTCTTTTTCCAGCCAGATCTCGGCCACCGCGCCGCCCTCGCGGCACATGACCTCGAAAAAGTTTTCAAAGCAGAGGTTCTTTTTCAGCAGATCGCATTTTTGATCACGGGACAATGACATATCGACACCTCAATCATCTGTAATAGGCTTCCATGATGCGGTTAAAGAGCCTGCGGGGCAGCAGCGTATGCAGCCACGCGCCGAAGCGCTGCTCCAGGCTGGCCACCACCAGCCGCGCGGGCGGACGCTTTTTCGCGACGGCCCGGGCGACGGCGCGGCCCACGCGCTGCGGCGGAAGGCCGTAGCTTTCGTCATGGTGTATTTTTTGCGTGCCAGCGCGGAAGGCTTCGGTATAGGGCGAACCTTCCGCGATGTGCGTCAGCCGGTACTGCTGGCTGCCGCCGCGGCAGTCGCCGGGCTCCACCACGGTGACGTTGATGCCGAAGCGGCGCGATTCCTGGCTCAGCGCTTCGGCGTAAGCCTCGACGGCATGCTTGGTCGCGCTGTACGCGCCCTGGAAGGGAATGGAAAACAGCCCGTTCAGCGAAGAGAACAGCACGACGTGCCCGCCGCCCTGCTTTCGCATCTGCGGCAAAATGGCCTGCACGCAGCGGGCGTCGCCCAGCAGGTTTACGTTCATCATATCGGCCAGCGTTTCGGGCGGCAGCTCTTCGATGGGAGCCATTGTAAAGGTGGCGGCGCAGCATACCAGCACGTCGACGCGGCCCTCCCGGGCCATGATCTCCGCCGCGGCGTCGCGCACGCTCTGCGCGTCGGTCACGTCCAGCGTCAGCGCGCGGCACCCTGCGGGCGGCTCTTTGCCGCGGGCAAAGGAACGCGCAGCGGCGTATACGGTATGCCCGTCCGCGGCGAGCGCTTCGGCGACGGCCTTTCCCAGGCCGGACGACGCCCCTGCGACCAAGGCGATTTTTGCGGACAAAACGCGCGCCTCCTTCATCATTTCCGTTAACGAAAACATTTTAGCACGGGGAAAATGCCCAGTCAACGAAGTTGAAGCTCTGCCATTTTTCTGACAATCTTTCCTTCCTGTTTTGCCTTTTTTTACACGGCATGGAGCGGCCGCATCATGCGCAGACTGCCTGAGTGAAAGGGGAGAACAGCATGAAAGGCAAATATTTCCGCATCCGCGGCGCGGCCGCGCTGATGACGGTGCTGCTGACGGCGGCGCTGCGCCTGGCCCCGCCCTTTGCCGCGCTGAACGCCGCGGCTTCCTCCGATGAAACGCTGGGAAACAGCGAAGGCCGGCCGGTGATATCGCTCGATCTTTCGCGCTTGTTTGGCGCGGGCGATCCCGTTCCCGGCCATGCGGGCCGCGTGATCGTGCCGGGCGGCGCGGCGGTTGGCGTCGCGATGAGCACCCGGGGGGTGCTGGTCGTCGGCCTGAGCGAAGGCGCGGGCATGCAGGCCGGGATCCGCGCGGGCGATCTGCTGCTGTCGGTCAACGGCGTGCCGCTCGACAGCGCGGAAACGCTGACCGGGGCGGTGACCGCCGCCCAGGGGCAGCCGCTTTCGCTGCGCTTCGACCGGGGCGGGCGCGAGCAGACCGTGCAGGTCAAGCCGCGCTATGACGAAAGCGCCAAAAACTGGCGCCTGGGACTGTGGGTGCGCGACAGCACCGCGGGCGTGGGCACACTGACCTATTACGATCCCGCTTATCGAACCTACGGCGCGCTGGGCCACGCCATCACCGATACCGATACCGGCAGCATCCTGCCCGTGCGCCAGGGCGAGCTGATGCAGGCCGAGATCGTCAGCGTGCGCAAGGGGCAGCGCGGAAACCCGGGCGAGCTGCAGGGAAGCTTTTTACGGGAGCAAAAGACGCTCGGCACGGTGGAAAAGAACACGGTGTACGGCATCTTCGGGCAGATGGACAGCCCCTGGAGCAATCCGCTGTACCCGTCCGGCCTGCCGGTGGGCGACCGCGGCCAGGTGCACGCGGGCGCGGCCTCCCTGCTGTCCACCGTCAGCGGAAACCAGATCCGGGAATACGCGGTGGAAATCACCCAGGTGCAGCGGCAGAACAGCGCCGCGCCCAAATCCATGGTGCTGCGCGTCACCGATCAGCGGCTGCTGGATACCACCGGCGGCATCGTGCAGGGCATGAGCGGCAGCCCGATCCTGCAGGACGGCAAAATCATCGGGGCGGTGACGCACGTGTTCGTCTCCGATCCGACGCAGGGCTACGGCGTGTTCATCGACTGGATGCTGGGTGAGAGCGACGGGCTGGTATAGGAAAAAGGACGCAGTTTTTCGCTGCGTCCTGTGTTTGATCCAGGTAGTTCTGTTCCGGCTAATTCATTACAACTGCGTTCAGGTACAGACATTCGGGAGCGATATCCTGTCCGTCAGGCCATGCAACAGACAACCCTTCCACGCGAACAGCCTTGAACACCTTTTCATCCAGCAGTTCAGAGAACCATTCGCCATGAAGATATGGCTTTATACTATTCTCAATCTAAAATCTTATCATCTTTGGGTGTCTTTTCCGTCTTGGCGTTGCTTCATTCCGGTCAACGTAGCGCTGATATGGCTTTATACTATTCTCAATCTAAAATCTTATCATCTTTGGGTGTCTTTTCCGTCTTGGCGTTGCTTCATTCCGGTCAACGTAGCGCTGCTACGCATCCCTCCATTCAGCTTAGCCAGGGCGAAAAATCCATCCCAAATCTGATAATCTTTTATACTGAGAATAGTATTATATCAAACAGACGGCGTTTTCCGTTGCTGAAATCCACTTGCAGCATATAATCGGGAAGCGGCTTTACGGCAACTGCTTTCGGATAAAACAGGACATCGTTCTCTTTGATCTTTCTCCTTTGTTGCATACGCTGATCCATCGCCGCCCCGTATCATGCCTACTCCAGCACGAGAGACAGCATGCCGAAAAACAGGTTCATCGCCGCCAGCAGTACCAGTTCCTGCGGGATATGATTCAGCATAAGTCCCGCGCATTCCCGCATAAAGGCGTTGGGCCAGTACCACCATTTCGTGCGGCTGCCCATCCCTTCGGCGGACAGCCCGGCCAGCCGCGCCCAGACGCCGCTGCGGAACACATGGTAATTCGTGGTCGCGTAGACTACCTTCGCGTCCGGCGCCCTTTGCTCGATCAGCGCTTTGGAAAACTGCATGTTCTGGAAGGTGTTGCGGGACTGAACCTCCGTAACGATATTCTCCTCCGGGATACCCTGCTGAACGAGATATCGCCGCATGGCTTCCGCCTCGGGCATCGGCTCGTCCGCGCCCTGTCCGCCCGAGGGCATCAGCACGGCTTCATGGCCCGTCTCCTCCCGCTGACGCTTCCAATACGCAATCGCTTTGTCCACGCGCCCCCGCAAAAGCGGCGTCAGCGTGCCGTCCTTCCTGAACCGGCAGCCGAGGATCAGGATATAATCCGCGCCCATGGGCGGATCGCGGCGCGCGGCCTTTATGCCGCAGATGATCGCGCCGATCAGCATGCACTCAAACCACGCGAAGCCCGTTGCGTATACGTTGCACAGCGTCCGCCACAGGCGGCCCTGCCACTCGGAGCCCGAGAAATCGCGGCTGTACAGGAAAAACGCAAGCGCCTCGCCCGCCGTGAGCGCAAGCCCGATGCCGACGCCCAGCACGTTCTTGAAGCTGAACCCTTCGTGCCGCACCAGCGCAATATTGCTCACCGTCATCGCCGCGGCGAAAAGCAGCACGGGCAGCGCCGTCAGCATCATGAACCGCCAGCTCGCGCCGGAGATCGTGCTGTAGGCGCTGAGCATGCTGTAAGTGTGGGGCTGGAAAACGTGCCGGAGCGTAACCTCCAGCATCGTCAGCCCTGTCAGCAGCGAAAACAGCGCGAAACCCACGGCGTACATCGTGCCGTAGGCATAGAACGCGGAGCCGTTCGCGCCGCGGTAAGCGTGATACATGATCGCCGCCACCGTCAGGCAAAACGCCGTGAATGCCGCCAGTGCGATGGAATCGCCGCTGAAGCCGCCCGTCAAACCGTCGTAGACCGTGCCGAAACGGTTTACTTCAAAATGCAGCAGACCAAATTCGCCATCCGCGCCGTCGCTGATCTCAATAAACGTTTCGCCTGCGTGCTCCGGACGGACCGGTACGCGCATCCAGCCGTCCTTGATCTCCGGCTCGCCCAGATCGACGACGCCGGGCGTTTCGTCGGAAAAGCGGATATCCTCCGCACGCACGTCCCGCGCGCCGATGGGGAACGAGGCCATATAGGTATCGCGCGTCGCCGCCCGGCACACGGCGCAGACCGCCAGCAGGATGACCGCCAATACGATGATTTGAAGGAACGTCCGCTTCATGTATACCTCCTGCCGATCCCGGGAACGCCACCCGGCGCTTTTGTACCGTTCCGATTTGGGAAAGAGAATCAATAGCCGCCGAATGAATCGGCGCTTTCTGATACTATCCGCGTTCTAAGAGCCAATTTGGGAAGGGTAAATTAAGACGGAAGAAGGAACGTTCGAGGCCTCCGCGATCCGGGGCCTACCGGCCCGCCCTCGCTGAAATTGATCCACTGGATCAATTTCCGGGCGCTGCGGGCCCTCCCGTTTCTCGCTGTTCGCTTGCGCTGGCCGAAGGCCAGGATTAACGGCCCAAGGGCAGTTTTTCCGGGCGCTCGAAACCCCTGGACCCATCCCGGCGTTTGGCGCGGAGCGTAAACCAGACTTGCTTCCGCCTGTTTGGCCTATGGGGCCAAGTGAGTTCCCGGACAAGGGGAAATCAAAGGATCAGCCTGAAAATGAATTCATTCATTTTCAGGTCTGTCCGTTTGATTTCCGCGGCGCTTCGCGCCGCCCGACCGGCGAAGCCGGTCGGGCGGGAACGGTTGCTGACATATAAGCCAGTTGGCGGAAAGCGTTGCAGCAAGAGCGGTCCCAAACGCAGGTTTCTTTGCCCAGCTTTCTTTTTCCAAAGAAAGCGCGTATTTCCTGCCTGTTTCGCGGAAAAACGGCGCTTCTTATCTTATTTGACCATTCGCATCATGGCTCTTAGAAGAAGAATAGTATAAAATCCGCTCTCCGGTATGAACGGAGAGCGGCGGTTGCGTTACGGATGCGCGTTACTCGTCTTCGCTGGGCGCTTCGGCTTCCCCGGCATTGCGGGCGGAGCGGCGATGGCGGGCAGGCTGGGCGGCGTCGGCGGGTTCTTCAGCCGCGGGGGCTTCGATAGGCGTATCAAACACCGTGCTTTCGGCGCGGGTCAGCCGGTATCCAGCGTTGTCCTCGCTGCCGGGGGCGGCGGGCGCTTCCTCCTTGAGGATTGCGTCGGAGGGCAGATCCTGCGCCTGCTCCTGCTCTTTCCGGGCTTCGCGCTCCATCGCGGCCAATTCGGCCTCGGCGGGCGTCATTTCCACGGAATACTTGGCGGGCTCGGTATAATCGCGCTTTTCCACCAGATCCATATGATCGTATGCCTTGCTGCTGGCGCTGCGCTTCTTGGCGCGGACCACGGTGCTGACCAGGAACAGCAGGAAGGAGGCCGCAAACAGCCCGCCCAGGGCGAAGGCCGCGATGCGCAGGGCCTGGTTGGTCTTGAGCTTCACGGGCTCCAGCACCTCGATGGGCGCGACGGTCTCGGTGACCAGCGGGCCGACGGTGGGGATAGGCGCCATGGTGGCCGTTATCACGGGAGCGGCGTAGGTGAGCACGATCTCGTTGCTGTCAAAGGAGACCGTGTTGTCGAGAGCATCCTTGGCGGTGGCGGTGAAGCGGAACTTGCCGGCCTGAGAAACGCTGAAATTGCGGGTCACGGTCGTGCTCTCGCCGGAGGGCAGCTTATCGATGGTGTAGAAATTGGTCGCGCCGTGGCTGAGGACGATCTTCTTGGCCTCGAAGGCGGAGTTGTTGGTCACCGTCAGGGTAAAGGCCACGTCGGCGGGCGCGATGCTGATGGCGGTCGTGCTCGCGTCGGCGATCACGCTCAGCACCAGCACCTGCGAGGGATCGTACACGCTGATCTTGACCTCGTTGGAGGTGACGGTGTTCGTGCTGCCGGTATTGTCCGGAAGGGTCACGGTGTACTTGAACGCGGTGGTTTTATCCAGGGTGAACTGCTTTTCCTTTATCAGCGTTTCGCCGGGGCCGAGGGTGAGGTTGGTAAAGATCTCGCCGTAATCGGCGTCCGATACGCTGATGTTGGAATAGGTGATGTTGCCGTTGTTCTTGATGGTCAGCGTCAGCGTTACGGTTTCGCCGTTGGTGATGGCGGTCTTGTCGGCGGTCAGGATATCGCCCAGCACCAGCCCGGGGCTGGCCTTCGGGATTTCGATTTCGGGGACGGAGATGGTTTCGGTCTTGTCGCCCGCGGTGTAGGTCACCTTGCCCGCGCTGGTCATGGCGTTGTTGCCCATGGTGGCGGTAAACTGGATGGTTTTGCGCTCGCCGGGGGCCAGGGCGGCCACGGTCTGGTTGGTGCCCGAAATGCTGGAGTTCTCGCGCACGCGGATGTTCTTGATCTCCACGTTTCCGGCGTTGTACAGCTCGTACTGCACGTTGACGGTTTTGCCGCTGCGCACGACCTCGGGATCGATGGTGCGGTTGACCGTCAGGTCCACGTTGGTGCCGGTATAGGCGACGTCGGCGGATTTGGCCAGTGTCTGCACCACCACTTCGCCGTTCGCGTCCACCTGGTTATAGCTGAGCGTATAGGTAAGCTTTCCCGCGTTCAGCTGCTCCTGGGTCACGTTATAGGTATGCTGCGCGGCAACATAATCGCCGTTTTTGATCAGCGCCTGTCCGCCGTCGCCGAAGGCGGTGACCACCTGGCCGTCGGGATCCTGCAGGGATACGGGCTCGGTCAGGTCGGCGCCGCTGTTGTTGACCACGCGCACCGATACGGTGACCGGACCGGGCTCGGTCAGGCTGGCAGGCTCCACCGAAAGGGAAAAACTGAACGGATCCTCTGCCAGCGCAGGCAGCGCAAAGAACAGCATGGCGGCCAGCAGCGCCAGCGCCAATGCAAAGCGTTTTTTGGTTTTCAGGGCAAACATTCCTGCCCGACCCCCCTTCCTGATACGCGCCATATGCGCGTGGAACGGCATTATTTCAAACTACATTGTACTTGATTCATGCATTTCTGTCAAGCAACGCGCCGCGTTTTCGGGCAAAGACGCGCGGATTTTACATGTTTCCGGGAGCACGCGCGCGTTTTTATTACGGAAAAGAAGGGATCGGCATCAAAAACACGGGGACGTGACTGAAAAAAGATACGCGGATGCAGGAACAGGAAACGAAAGGGACAGATATTCCATCCCGGACGCAAAAACGCATAAATACAACCGAAAAACATAAATTATTCGGCAAAAACGGTTGACAGCCGCGAAAAATTGGGGTATAGTGTGCACATCATTCGGGCGCGGCCCGGATGGAATAGAGGCGCGGCAGACAAGAGTAGCGCGCGGGAGCCCCTGCCGGGGCGGTGAACGCGGGCGAAAGGGGAAGCCGCCGAAATGCGAAAGCACCGGCAGGGCGATCGCGTTGGGCAAGAGGAGAACATCCGCTTGACTGTCATGGTTCAAGGCCATGGAGCGCTATTCAAAAAAAGCCACCCTTTGTGAATGATGGGATATTGGCGGTGAATGGCGCAGGCCGATTCACCGCTTTTCTTATTGAAAAAAGGAGGATACGAAAATGAAGAGAATGTTTGCCGCCCTGATCGCCCTGATGATGACCCTGTCCCTGTCCGCCGCCCTCGCCGACGTACCCAGCGGCGTGGAAGACGGCGTGCTGACCATCGCGATGGAATGCGCCTACGCTCCCTACAACTGGACCCAGTCCGACGACAGCAACGGCGCGGTGCCCATCGCCAACGTGCCCGGCTCCTACGCCAACGGCTATGACGTGATGATCGCCCAGCGCATCTGCGAAGCCAACGGCTGGCAGCTGGAAGTGATCCAGTCCGACTGGGATTCCCTTGTGCCCGGCGTTCAGACCGGTACCTTCGACGCCGTTATCGCCGGCCAGTCCATGACCGCCGAGCGCGCCGAGCAGGTAGATTTCGCCGGTCCCTACTTCTACGCCACCATCGTCTGCCTCACGAAGGCCGGCAGCGCCTATGAGAACGCCCAGAGCCTGGCCGACCTGGCCGGCGGCAGCTGCACCGCGCAGATCGCCACCATCTGGTATGATACCTGCCTGCCCCAGATCACCGGCGCCAACGTTATGACCGCCGCCGAGACCGCTCCCGCCATGCTGATGGCGCTGGAGACCGGCATGGTTGATTTCGTCTGCACCGATATGCCCACCGCGCAGGGCGCCGTGGCTGCCTATCCCGATATGGTGATCCTGGACTTCTCCGGCACCGACGGCGACTTCCAGTTCACCGAGGAGGAGCGCGCCGAGAACGTGAACATCGGCGTCTCCATGATGAAGGGCAACACCGTGCTGCGCGAGGCGATCGACGGCGTGCTGTCCACCATGACCGTGGACGATTTCAACGCCCTGATGGCGTACGCGATCGAGATCCAGCCCCTGATGGACTGACGGACCGACCGTAAAAAACATATCGCGCTGGGGAAGAGAGCCTTCCCCAGCGCTTGCCCATGAAAAAGAGGAAACGAGGAACGCCTGATGAACAAGTTTGCGCAGCTCGGCGCGGATATCGCCAAGCTTTGGGGAAAATACGGCGGCTCATACCTGAGCGGCATCGAAAACACGCTGATCCTGGCGCTGGTGGGCACGCTGCTCGGCTGCCTGATCGGCTTTATCTGCGGTGTGCTCAACACCATTCCCTGCGGACCGGGCACGCATCCCGTCAAGCGTTTTTTCTTAAAGCTGATCCGCGTGATCATCCGCGTATATGTGGAGGTGTTCCGCGGCACGCCCATGGTGCTGCAGGCGGTTTTCCTCTATTACGGCCTGCCCTATTTCACCAATAACGCCATGAAGTTCACCTCGGTCTGGCTGGCGGCCGTCGTGGTGGTTTCGATCAATACCGGCGCGTACATGGCGGAATCCGTGCGCGGCGGCATCATATCGGTGGACCCCGGACAGACCGAAGGCGCGAAGGCCATCGGCATGACCCACGTGCAGACCATGGTCAACGTGATCCTGCCCCAGGCGCTGCGCAATATCATGCCGCAGATCGGCAACAACTTCATCATCAACGTCAAGGATACCTCGGTGATGTTCATTATCGGTTTCCCGGATTTCTTCGCGGCGCACCGCGCGGCGGTGGGCGCGAGCTATCTGTATTTCCCCTCCGCCACGGTCGAAATGGCCGGTTACCTGACCATGACGCTGCTGGCCTCCTTCCTGCTGCGCTGGCTCGAAAAGAAGCTGGACGGCTCCAGCAGCTATGAGCTGGTGCAGATCGATCCGCTGACCATGACGGCCGGAACATACACACATCCCGACCGCGGCACGCCCTTCGACGAGCACAGCAAGGAATACCGGGACAACGGAAGGGAGGGCGAATGACATGGCCGGGCATATCCTGCAAATCAATCATCTGTCCAAGTCCTTCGGCTCCAATCAGGTGCTCAAGGACATCAATTTCAGCGTGGACAAAAGCGATGTGATCAGCATTATCGGCGCGTCGGGCTCGGGCAAATCCACCCTGCTGCGCTGCATCAACCTGCTGGAAACGCCCAACTCCGGCGAGATCATTTATAACGGAAAGAACGTGCTTGCCCGGGGAACCAAGGCCGCCCGCTACCGCGCGCACGTGGGCATGGTGTTTCAGTCCTTCAACCTGTTCAGCAATATGACCGTGCTGGATAACTGCATGGTCGGACAGATCAAGGTGCTGGGCCGCAGGCGCGAGGAGGCCAAAGCGCACGCGATGCACTACCTCGAAAAGGTGGGCATGGCCCCCTATGTCAACGCCAAGCCCCGGCAGATTTCCGGCGGCCAGAAGCAGCGCGTTGCCATCGCCCGCGCCATGGCGATGGATCCCGAGGTGCTGCTCTTTGACGAGCCTACCAGCGCCCTCGATCCCGAAATGGTCGGCGAGGTGCTGGCCGTTATGCAGAACCTCGCCGAAAGCGGCATGACCATGCTGGTGGTGACCCATGAAATGTCCTTCGCGCGGGATGTGAGCACCAAGGTCGTGTATATGTGCGACGGCGTGATCCTCGAGCAGGGAGCGCCGAACGAGCTGTTTACCAATCCGCAGCAGCCCCGCACGCAGGAATTCCTCCGCCGCGTGCTGGAGCGCCAGCTGTGAGCGGACTGAACTGACCGCGGCGTGTAAAGCGGGGTTATCGTTGTATTTTACTCTTAAGAGCTATGATGCGAATAGGAAATTAAGATCAGGAAGAACGACGAGGGCGCTGCCCTCGAGCTCCCGCCGGGGAGGGAGCCAGTCCGGGGCCTTCCGGCCCGCTTTTCGCTGAAAACCATCCCAAGGGAAGGTTTTCCAGGCGCTCAAAGCCCCCGGACCCCGGCTGCGGGCGGACGTTGCGCAACTTGTCGAAAAAGCAACTTGCCGCTGTCAGTAGGATAGGGTATGCCACCGCTCCCGGGCAGGCCA
>CACWLY010000085.1 GCA_902761825.1 uncultured Eubacteriales bacterium | reverse complement strand
GGTCAACGTAGCGCTGCTACGCCTCCCTCCATTCAGCTTAGCCAGGGCGAAAAATCCATCCCAAATCTGATAATCTTTTATACTGAGAATAGTATTATAAAAGAATGAGCAACAGCGAATACCGGGAAGTCGAAAACTCCGGGGTGGTTTGGAGGGGCCGCAGCCCCTCCAGGTGTAATCCGCAGCAGCCCCCTCTCTTTTTTTTATTTCTTGTCCGCCTGCATTTTCTTTCCCCACCTGATCCGGAAATAAGCGATCTCTATGATGAAGCAGGTGACCCAGCCCACGGGATAGCCGAAGCCAACCAGGAAGGGGGTGTTGGCGATATAGCGCGTGACGACGAACAGGTATACCTGCCGGATCGCCACGTAGGCCGTAAGCATGATCACCATGGGCCCGCGGGAATCGCCGCGCCCGCGCAGCGCGCCGGCCAGCACGTGGTTGACGCAGTTGAGCAGCAGGAAAAACACGTTCGCGTGCAGGAAAAGCGCGCCGAACTCGATGACCGTGCGGTCGTGGGTGAACAGGCCCACGGCCTCCTCGGCGAAGAAGAACAGGGCCGCGGCGATCGCGCCCGTGACGCTCAGCGACAAGAGGATCGCGGTCACCGTGCCGCGGTTGGCGCGTTCCTCCTTTTTCGCGCCGATGTTCTGGCTGACGAAGGTGGTGGCCGCCATGGCCATGCTGCTCATGGGCAGCATGATGAACTGATCGAGCTTGTTGTAGCAGCCCCAGCCCGCCATGCAGCTCGAGCCGAAATAATTGATGTAGGACTGAACGAATACGTTGGAAAAGGCCGTGATGACCGCCTGAACGCCTGCGGGCAGGCCGACCTTGAAGATCGCGCGCAGCACGCCGCCGTCCAGCCGCAGGTCTTTCCAGGTCAGGCGGTAGATTTCGCGCGTGCCGGTGAGCAGCCGCAGCGTAAGCGCCGCCGATATGAACTGCGCGATGATCGTGGCCCAGGCCACGCCCGCGATGCCCGCGCGGAAGGCGAGCACGAACAAAAGGTCCAGCAGAATATTGATCACGCTGGTGAGCACCAGAAACATGAGCGGCCTGGTGGTGTCGCCCACCGCGCGCAGCACGCCGCTGCCCATGTTGTACACCAGCAGCCCGGCGATGCCCACGAAATAGATGGTCAGGTACGTGGCGGCGTCGTCTATCACGTCGTCCGGCGTGGACATCAGGCGCAGCATGGGCTTAACGCTCAGTATGCCGATCATGGTGAAGATCAGGCCGAAAATAAAGGTCATCGCCATGGCGGTTTCCACGGCGGTATGCAGCCGCTCGTGATCCCGCGCGCCGAAATGCCGCGCGATCACCACGCCCGCGCCGACCGAAAAGCCGTTGAAAAAGAACACCAGGATGTTGACGATCATGGTGGTGGAGTTGACGGCCGCCAGCGCTTCCTTGCCTACGTACTGGCCGACCACCACCGAATCCACGGTGTTGTACAGCATCTGGAAAACGTTGCCCACCATCAGCGGCAGCGCGAACAAGAGCATCTGCTTGATGATGGAGCCTTCCGACATATCCCGCGTGCCGCCGAAACTGCGCATGCGCTTTCTCCTCTCGCGTATATTATTTGCGTCCCAGCCGGATCCTGCGCCGCTCGAGCGCGGCCTGATATTCTGCCTTTTCCTCTTCGGTTTCGGGCGTGAAGGGCGGCACCGGGACGGGCCGGTCGTTTTCGTCCAGCGCCACGAACACGGCGTAGGCGCGGTTGACCATCTGCCGGCTTCCGTCCATCTGTTCCACGTAGCTGTCGATGCGCACTTCCATGCTGGTGCGTCCCGTCCAGGTGACGCGCGCCTCCTGCACCAGCGTGTCGTTCAGGTGCGCCGGGGCGATAAAGCTCAGGTTATCCACGCAGGCCGTCGTGACCGCCGCGCGCGCGTAGCGGCGGGCGGTCACCGCGCCGATCACGTCGATCCAGGACATCAGCTGTCCGCCGAACAGGCGGGCGACGCGGTTGCCGTTGCAGTGCTGGGCCAGCACGATCTGTACGCCGGTGGTGGGTTCCATTTGCTGCACCTCTTTTTGCTTTTTTGTTGAAAATCCGCCATGAATCGGTATAATAGAAGAAGAAAACGGTACGAAAGGAGCCCGATATATGGACGGAGAGAAGATCCTCGATTTTATCCAGAAGCAGGGCATGAACCTTTTCCACGGCATCCTGGTGCTGGTGGTCGGCCTGTTCGCCGTGCACTGGATCATGAAGCTGCTGGAGCGCAGCGAAAAGCTCGTGCACGTGGAAGCCACCATGAAGGGCTTCCTGCATAATATGATCAAGCTGGTGCTCTACGTGATCGTCGCGCTCACCGCGGCCAACGTGATCGGCATCCCCCTGACCTCGGTGGTCACGCTGATCGCTTCGGCCGGCGTCGCGGTCAGCCTTGCGATGCAGGGCGCGCTGAGCAACCTGGTCGGCGGGCTGACGCTGCTGCTGCTCAAGCCCATCCGCGCCGGGGAATACATCAAAGTCGGCGATTACGAGGGCACGGTGCGCACGGTGGGCACGTTTTACACCACCGTAACGACCTTCGACAACCGGCTCATCAATCTGCCCAACAGCACGCTGACCAATACCGCCATCGTCAATTTTTCCCGCGAGGGCACGCGGCGGCTCGACATCGTGTTCTCGGTGAGCTACGGCAGCGATCCCGATCAGGTATACAAAACGCTGAACGACGTGATCGCGTCGAACCCCGCGGTGCTGCCCGAGCCCGCGCCCAGCGTGGTGCTGAGCAAAATGGGCGACAGCAGCCTGGAATTCACCGCGCGCCTGTGGGTCAGGACGCCCGATTACTGGGATGTGAACTTTTACATGCTGGATCGGGGCAAGCGCGCGCTGGACCGCGCGGGCATCGAGATCCCCTTCCCGCAGATGGACGTGCACATCAGGCAGGACGCGGCGGCATCATCTCCCTCCTGATTATAACAAGCCGAAGCGGGATGCGCAAGGCGCGATTGCGAAACAATTGTTGAACGCGGGCAAGTTTCATGCTATAATGGAAACAACAAAAACAAAGGAGTGGATCCCCATGGGCAAAGTATTGGTAGAAACCTCTGCGCGTCACGTGCATGTAACCGAAAAAGACCTGGAAACGCTGTTCGGCAAGGGCTATCAGCTGACCAAAAAGAAGGACCTGAGCCAGCCCGGCCAGTACGCCTGCGCCGAGCGCGTGGACGTGGTGGGCGAAAAGAAGACCCTGTCCGGCGTGAGCATTCTGGGCCCCTGCCGCAAGGAAACCCAGGTGGAGCTGAGCCTGACCGACGCCCGCAGCATCGGCGTGAAGGCCCCCATCCGCGAGAGCGGCGACCTGGAAGGCTCCGGCGCGTGCAAGCTGGTCGGCCCCGCGGGCGAAGTGGTGCTGGAAAAGGGCGTTATCGCCGCCATGCGCCATATCCATATGACCCCCGCCGACGCCGAGGAGTTCGGCTGCAAGGATAAGGACATCGTCTCCGTCAGGATCGACAGCAACGGCCGCAGCCTGGTGTTCGGCGACGTCGTCGTGCGCGTCAGCCCCAGCTATGCCCTCGCCATGCATATCGATACCGACGAGAGCAACGCGGGCTGCGTGGCTCCCGGCACCTATGGCGAAGTGATCAAGTAATCATATCCCGATAACCAAACCCGCCCGTTCCGGAAAGGAGCGGGCGGGTTTTTGCGTTCAGGCGCGGGGATCACTTTTTGCGCTTTTTCGGCAGCTTCAGCGCCGGGCGGCGCGTTTTTTCGGGGTGGAAATCGGCGTTGTACTCGGCAATCATCTCCTGCTCGCCGCGAAGGCGCAGGCTGCGGTACAGCAGGCGGCGCGCGCCGTCGTACAATACGGCCAGCAGCGGCACGCCCACCAGCATGCCCGACATGCCCCAGAAGCCGCCGAACAGGATGATGGCGAAGGTGACCCAGAAGCCCGAAAGCCCGGTCGTGCTGCCCATGATGTGCGGGCCGATCACGTTGCCGTCCAGCTGCTGCAGTACGACCGTGAAAATGATGAAAACCAGGCAGTGCATGGGATTTTCGAGCAGCAGCAGCAGGGCGCAGGGCACGGCGCCGATGAAGGGGCCGAACATGGGGATGATGTTGGTGATGCCCACGATCACGCTGATCAGGGGCGCGGAGGGCAGGCCGAGGATCAGGCAGCCGATGAAGCACAGCACGCCGATCAGCGCCGAATCGAGCAGCTTCGCCATGAAAAAGCCGTTGAACATGCGGTCGATATAGCGGATCTCGTTTTCGACGGTCTCCACCACGCGCGGCTTGAACACGCCGCGCAGCAGCATCCTGCCCTGGGCGGCCAGCTTGCGCCGGGTGGCCAGCAGGTACACCGATATGACGATGCCCAGGATCACGTCCTTGAACAGCACGAAGGTGTTGGACATATAGACGGCCACGTTGGAGACGATCGAGGTCGCGGTGGGCAGAAGGTCTGTCTTGCTCCAGCTTTCCAGGCGGGATATGGTCTGATCGGCCACGTCCTTGATCCAGGACTGCACCTCGGGATAGCTTTCCAGCAGCGCGTACAGCTTGTTATACGCGCCCGTGATCTGCCCGGGCAGCACGTTGATCAGCGATACCACG
The DNA here is from genome assembly GCA_902761825.1 of uncultured Eubacteriales bacterium. Taxonomy (GTDB): domain Bacteria; phylum Bacillota; class Clostridia; order Christensenellales; family Aristaeellaceae; genus SFMI01. Next base: position 3,861 of record CACWLY010000085.1, on the reverse strand, counting down.
CTTTGCCACACCTGCGGAATGACGATCAGGATGATCAGCGTCATCAGCACGATGCCCAGCAGCAGCGACAGCGCCACCGCGAGCCCGGCGGCCAGCCGCGGCCGTTTGCCGCGCGTCAGGTCGTTCAGCCCGCGCTCCAGCCTGCGGCACGCGGGCGTGAGCAGGTAGGCGATGATGCCGCCGTACAGGAAGGGATGCAGAATGCGCGCGACCGCTTTCAGCCATTTCAGCAGGCCGCCCAAATGGTAGAGAACAAAGAAACACACCAGGCAGGCCAGAATGGTCAAAAAGGCCGTGAGCCCCGCCTTGAAATACTTGCTGTCCTTTTCCAGCTTCATGCGCGTTCCGCCTTTCTCAGGGAAGGCTCAGCGCGGCGCGCATATCCTCGCCGGTGAGCCAGATGAAGTCGATGCGCGGGTAAATCTTGTCCGCGGTATCCTCGCCGCCGGGCGTCAGCCCCGCCGCCGCGGCCATCGCCACGGTCTTTTTGCGCTTCTCCGCGCCGTAGCGCAGGCTGGAGCGCAGCGCGCGGAGGAAGGCGTCGTAATCGCCGCCCGCGCCGCTCAGGTAATTTTCGCTCACGGTCAGGCACAGCCCGGCGGGCGGCGGATCGGGCAGCCATTTGCTCCATTGCCTGCTCAGCGAGAACGCGACGCGCCAGCTTCCGTCCGCGGCGATCAGCGCGGCGGCCTCGTCCAGGCCGCACAGATACGGGTCCGCGGGCGCGCCGTAGGCGATCCCGGCCCGCACATGGCTGGATTGCAGCAGGCGGCGCAGCATGTCTTCGGCGCCCGAGCCGGCCATGGTCTCCGGCAGGGTCAGCGTCTGCCCCGTCAGATCGGTCCAGCTTTCCGGCCCGGGCCTGCGCGTCATCACGACCGCCGTTTCATAGCCGATCACCGCCTCCACGCGGCAGCCGGGCACGGACTGGGCTATGTCCCGGGGCAGCAGCGCGGCGTCGATATCGCCCGACCGCAGCGCGGCCGCCAGCGCCTGGGCTGTGGAGCCCAGCACGCAGCGATACTGCGCGCTCGGGGTTTGCAGCAGCATGGCCGCGCCGATGGCCTCCGCCGAGCGCGGGACGCCCACGCGGACGGCGTCGCCCCGACGGACGCCCTGCCGCAGCAGCAGGGCCAGAAAAAGCAGCAGCGCCGAAAAAGCGGCCAGGAGCAGGCGGCGCTGGGCCGGGGTACGCTGTTTCATGGATCCCTCCGGTGATCTGTATATTCATATCATACCATTTTTATCGCGCCGCCGCAACGCCGCGGACATTGACAGCGGCGTACTTTTTTCGTATGATGCAGAAAAAAGGGAATTCGGGAGGAAAAACGACATGCGCGCGACTTTGGAAGACCGCTGCGGGCTGTTCATCGAAAACAGGGATATCATCAGGGACCGGTACAAATGGGAAAACGCGATCCTTTATCCCATCTGCGCCAACGCTTTCTGCGTCCGGGGGAAGACTGCCGACCCGGACAGGCTGCGGCAGTGCGACGCGCTGCTCAAAAGCCGCACCGGCGCGTTTTCCAATTTCCGCGGCAGCGTGCGCCTGCCCGTGCTGTCCATGCTGGCGGCGGGCGACGCGCCCGAAGCCGATCTCGAGCAGATGCTGGTCAATTACGAGCTTCTGAAAAAGCATTTTTCGCGTTCGGAATACCTGGCGCTGGCCGCGCTGCTGCTGGCCCAGAACGGCGGCGGCAAGCCCGCCGACGACGTAGCGCAGCGCGCCCGGGCGATCTATGAGCGCATCAGGCGCGAGCATCCCTTCCTCACCGGCAGCGAGGACAGCGTGCTCTCCGTGCTGCTCGCGCTCTCCGATAAGGACGAGCTGGTGCTGATCGCCGAGATGGAAGACTGCTACAAGCGGCTCAAGCCCACCTTCGGCAGCGGCAACGACCTGCAGGGCGCGACGCACGTGCTCGCCCTGGCCGAGGGGGCCACGCTGGAAAAGTGCGCGCGGCTCATCGCGCTGTCGGACAGCCTGCGCGCCGCCGGGGCCAGGTTCCGCCCGTACCGGATGCTGCCCCTGCTGGCCGCGCTGTCGGTGCTGCCGGTGGAGATTTCCGAGGCGACCGCCGACGTCATGGACGTGTACGAATACCTGCGCCCGCTCAAGGGCTATCGCGGCATATTCGGCGCGGACCGCCGCACGAGGCTTTCACACGCCGTCATGCTGACCGCCGACGAATACGCCCCCGGTCCGGAAATGAACGCCGCCGCCATCGGCGGAACGCTGGCCGCCATCGCCGCGCAGCAGGCCGCCATGTGCACGGTGATGATCAGCAGCACCGTGACGAACGCCTCGTCGCATTGACAAAGGGGCAAAACCCCGCCGCGGTCACGGTTTTTCCCTGCATATCTCGCAGTACACGCATTCCATTTCGCGCCCGCGGTAATCGATGAGCTCGCTGTACCCGGCGGGGCGCAGGCCGCATTTTTCCATCACGCGGCGGCTGGCCTCGTTGCCCGCGAAATACCCGGCGGCCACGCGGTCAAAGCCCAGGCTGAACAGCACGCCGATGCAGGCGCGCAGGGCTTCGGTGGCGTAGCCGTGATTCTGCCAGGCCGGGGCGACCACGTAGCCCACCTCCGCGGTGTCCGCGGTGAAGGAGACGTCGTTCAGAAAGCCTATCAGCCTGTCCCGCAGATAGAAGCCGTATATAAAATGCCCGGGCTGGCCCGAAAGCGCCGTCAGGCGCGCGAACAGCGCCGCGGCCTCCTCCCGGCTGCGGAAGTCAGGCAGCATATAGGTGGCGCTGACCCGGGGATCGGTCAGCATATCGACCATGGCGTCCTCGTCCTCGGCCATGAACGGCCGAAGCGACAGCCGCTCGGTGCGGATGACCGGCGGCCGCGTTTCCGTTCTCGTTTCCATTCCGCGCTCCTTGCGTTTTTTCGTCCATTCATTATACACCGTTTATGCGGGATTGTCACCGCCCGCCGCGGCCGCGCCGCGTGCGGTTTGTGTAAAAATTATGCGGGGGGATTGCGAAATATAAAAAATACGATATAATAAACAATGGTCTGATTAAGCAATGAAAAAGAAGGAGGACTTACTGCAATGAAGAAACTGTTTGCGATCCTGACCATGCTGGCTGTGCTGCTGACCGCTGTGGCCTTTGCCGAGGCCGCCGACGTGACCGGCGAATGGTACCTGGTGGAAGCCGTGATGGGCGAAACCAGCCTGAATCCCGCCGCCCTGGGCATGAACATGACGATGGTCCTGAACGAGGACGGCACCATGACCGCCACCAACAGCTACGGCGTCACCGAGCCCGAAACGGCCGAGGGCACCTGGGAACTGAGCGACGGCAACCTGGTCATCGCCCTGGACGATACGCCCGACACCGTGCTCATTCAGGATGGTCAGCTGAAGATGGAAATGGGCGAGGAAGGCTACTTCATGTTTGGCCGCGAGCCCGTTACCGCTCCCGAACTGCCCGTTGCCGTGCCCGCTGAGAACGAGGACGCTTTCCTGGGCACCTGGAAGATGAGCCAGATCAACATGGGCGGCATGGTGATGCCCGCCGCAGCCATGGGCGCCGAAACCATCATGACCGTGGAAGCCGGCAAGGCCGTCATCGGATCTGAAGACAGCAACGATGAGTATGCCACCGCTTTCGCCGACGGCGTGCTGACCCTGACCTCTGCTGAAGAGGGAAGCGATCCCATGACCGTCGAACTCAACAATGACGGCAGCATCTCCATCAGCGTTTCCATGGGCGAAGAACTGTCCATGGTCATGTATTTCGAGAAGGCTGAGTAATACTATTCTCAATCTAAAATCTTATCATCTTTGGGTGTCTTTTCCGTCTTGGCGTTGCTTTGTACGCCCCGCGCCCTGCGCAAGGGCTTGCGCGC
>CACWLY010000084.1 GCA_902761825.1 uncultured Eubacteriales bacterium | reverse complement strand
TTGTTGACGGGTTCAAGTTTGATGCTCATGTCAACAGCACCTTTACAGGATTAGACTCGGCTAGGCCCTTGCCATTGATACGACCGTCTCGACATGCCTGGAGACGCCATCGTGAATGTCAGCGGTACACCCGAATTGTTTATGGTCAAGTGCCTCCAACCGAATAAGTCTACAAGCTGCAATTTGTCAGTATCTGTCTCCACATTCCTTTCTTGCTTCTGCCGTCCATTTGGAGATGAAATCTGTCTTTGCATCTGTATAAGCGTCCCGGTTATGCTCAAGTTGCTTCCAAAGCCTGAGCTTCAGTGTTTCATATTCTTTTGCCACGTCAGGATGGTCATTTAAATAATCACGGAAGTACAGTTCATCATTGTCCCCGGCGTATCGCAGATGGATATGATACACCTTGTCCGTAAATCCATTTGCAGTATACCATTTCAGACAAATCTTTTCCCATGCCAAAGGCCTCCGCAAATCCGAATTTATCATTTCAGATAATGCTTCACATCCGTAACGAACTGATTTCCACAGCGGGCAAGCTCCCCGAGAACTCGGTCAATACCTTCCTCAGTAGTAAACCAATTGTCCTTTGTTATGTTATAGCAATGAACAGGCCGCACAATAAAGAACACATCCGGGAAAGCCATTTGATAAAGCATTAAGCAGCGCCGTGCATGAAATGCCTTGCAAACAATCATGGCGGTTTTTATCTCAATGTCTTTTTCATCAATAACTTTCCGGGAGAAGAAGGCGTTATCACGTGTGTGTCCGGATTTGTTTTCACCGATGACAGCAGAGGCAGGCACCCCGTTTTTGAGTAAAACATCTGTGAAGAACTCACAGTCGGAATGATAATCACCGTCGTAAATATCAGCTTTTGAACGAACCCCGGGCCATTTATCCCGTTTAACGCTTAGCCCGCCGGAAGGGATTATCCATTCGGCATAGCCATCCCGATAAAGCTGCGCAGCATATTCAGGCTGCTCAGGATGTGAGCTTCCGGGAAGAAAGATGGCATCCACTTTTTGCAGGTCATCAGAAACAAATATGTAGTTGGAAATATCCGATATAATCCGGTTCTGCATACCTGATCTCCCGATAAACTTCGTTTTTTCACTCCACAGGAAAAAAATATATTCTGCCCGGTGCCGGTCCAGTAATTAAGCATTTTGCTCCTTCAACTTCTGTTTATGACTGTAATGCCCTTCCTGAATCGCCGCCGCAGTCGCAACCATGCAGACAACCGCGGCGCCGTACCTCAAATCGATAAAGGCCAGTGTCAGCGGATAAACGAACAGCAGCCCTCCGGTCACCTTGTTTGTCCCGGAATGCACCGATATAAACGCTTTCTGCCGGATAAATCCTGCCGCGATATTCGTTGCCTTCATGAATGCGATGACGGCTATCCAAATACAGAGCCAGACCGGAATATCCAGTACCGGAAGCAGCTTGATCAGGCACACAGCCACAAACACAAAGTCTGCCATCGTATCCAGCCTTGCGCCGGATTCGCCGGCGGTGCCGGTTTTCCTTGCCACAGCCCCATCGATCATATCCGAAAGTCCGGCTGCGATATACAGCGCGTAAAACGCTGGCGAAAACGCCGGGCAGAACAGCAAAGCGGCGCTGAACAAGATTCTGATGCCGGTTATGATATTTGCCATCTCACATCGGCGTTCCCACTTCGATCAGGTTTCCGTCCGGATCATAGAAGCGTATGACCTTCTGTCCCCAGCTGTGCGTCATGAGTCTGTTGACATATTGCACTTCCGGGTAACACCTTTCAAGCTTTTCGATAAAACCTTCAATATCGGCTTCTTCAAAGTAGAGCTCGCAGGCATTGTTTTGCGGAATGATTTCTTTTCCGAGAAACGCTTTCCAGTATCGCTCTTCCTGCAATACCAGACCATCCGTCAGGATCATGTTTCCGTCGTTGTCAAGGATCATATCGAAGCCGAACAGATCATGATAGAACTGTCTGGCTCTCCCGATGTCCTTCACAACGATCAGGAAGTTTTTCAGTCTCATGCCTCTTTCCAACCTCCATGCAAAGCGGAAGTGACCTTTCGTTCACCAATTATACCGAACGAAAGGTCACTTGTCAAGCCCATGCCTGTTATGTCAATTTGCGCCAGGCCGCGCCGCCACGGCAAGGAGGATCAGGTCATCCGAAATCCGGATCAGAATCGCTACATTTTTTCGCACAATTTCGCGCAAACCGCTTGTATTGCGGTATGCTGCATGATATGATGATACATACAGGCGGCGCCGCGTTGCGGTCAGGCGGAAGGAGACGATATTCTTGATTGAATTCAAGCATGTAGACAAAGTATATCCCAACGGTGTCAAGGGTCTCGAAGACATTGACCTGACCATAGACCAGGGTGAGTTCGTAGCCATCATCGGTCTGAGCGGAGCGGGAAAATCCACGCTGATCCGCACCATCAACCGCATGATCGACGTCACCGGCGGACAGCTGATCGTGGACGGCACGGACGTAATGACGCTGAAAGGCAAGGCCATGCGGCGCTACCGCCGCAAGATCGGCATGATCTTCCAGTCCTACAATCTCGTCACCCGCGCCACAGCCATCAAAAACGTGCTGACCAGCATGGTGCCGGATATGAACTTTTTCCGGGTCCTGTTCGGCATTTTCAGCAAAGAGCAGAAAATGCACGCCCTGGAAGCCCTGGACAAAGTCGGCATTCTGGACAAGGCGTTCACCCGCTGCGACCAGCTGAGCGGCGGCCAGCAGCAGCGCGTATCCCTGGCCCGGACGCTGAACCAGAACCCCACCATCATCCTGGCCGACGAGCCGGTCGCCGCGCTCGATCCCATCACCGCCAAACAGGTGATGAGCGATTTCAAGCGCATCAACGAGGAAATGAACATCACCGTGCTCATCAACATCCACCACGTGGACCTGGCGCTCAATTACTGCTCCCGCGTGATCGGCATCCGGGCGGGCCGGATCGTATACGACGGGCCCACAAGCAGCGTTACGCAGGAAGTTCTCGATGAAATCTACAACGGCGCGGCCATTCCCACGGCGGAAAAGTGAGGCGGTCCATCATGAAAAAGACGACTGTTGAAACCGCCTATAAAACGCCGCTGCTGGACAAGATCATCAAGCCCCGGACCATCACGCTGCCAAACGGCCATACCGTTCAGCAGCCCGTTTCCCGCACGCCCTTCATCGCCGTGATCGTGCTGGCGGTCATTTATATTTCCGCCAAGGTCACAGGCTTTGATTTCCGCGTCATCATCAACCGCGGCTATCAGCTCGGCTATATCCTGGGCCGCATTTTCCATCCCAACTGGAGCTATTTCGGCGGGGACGCGGCCAACACCGCAAAGCTCTTCAGCGCGCTGTTCGACACCATCAAAATGTCGATCATGGGTTCCGTGATCGGCGCGACGCTGGCCCTGCCCATCGCCGTGCTTGCCTCCACCAACATCAACAAAAACGGGATCGTTGTATGGGGGCTTCGCATCCTGCTGATGGTCATCCGCACGCTGCCGACGCTCATCATCGCCAAATTCGCCGCGCTGATATTCGGTCTGGGCACCTTTGCCGGCACCATGGCCATCATCGTGTTCACATTCGGCGTGGTCGCCAAAATGATGTACGAATCCATAGAGACGATCGACATGGGCGCTTTCGAGGCTACCGAGAGCTTTGGCGCCAACAAGTTTCAGTCCTTCCGATGCGCCTGCATCCCCCAGATTCTTCCCACGTATCTGAGCTACTGCCTGTACAGTCTGGAAATGAACATCCGCGCCGCCGCCATACTGGGCTACGTGGGAGCCGGCGGTCTTGGCATCCTGATCAACGAATTCATCGGCTGGCGCGACTACGAAAGCCTGGGCGCCGTGCTGCTGGCCCTTTTCGTCGTTGTGTTTATCATTGAAAACACAAGCCAGTACCTGCGTAAAAAGCTAAGCTGAGGAGGGGGAAGATCATCATGGCAAAAATCAAAAAAACGATCAATCCGGATCGTCCCCTGACCATCGAGGAAATGTATGAAACCCGTCCCCGCCTGTGGTGGCTGTACACGCTGATCGTCCTGATCGTCGCGGCGCTGCTGGGCTGGAGCGGCACCTCCATCACCTATAAGGGCCTCGCCTCCAAGGGAATGGTCATCGCTCAGGGCATCGGCAACGGCCTGCTGCATCCCGACACAAACCTGCTGTTCAACCTGACGAACGAGGGCGTGCCCTATCAGCTGCTGCAGACAGTCGCGATCGCCGTGCTTGGCACGATTATCGGCGGCATCCTGGCGATCCCCTTCAGTTTCCTTGCCTGCGACAAGATCGTGCCCAAATGGGTCTCGGTGATTTTCCGCGCCGTGATCCTGGGCATCCGCACGATCCCCAGCCTGGTCTGGGCGCTGGTATGGATCCGCGTAACGGGACCCAACGCCTTCTGCGGCGTGGTTACCGAATCGGTCTGCTCGATCGGCATGATCTGCAAAATGTACATCAACGCCATCGAGGATATCGATACGCGCATCCTGGAAAGCCTGGACGCCTCGGGCTGCAACGGCTTCCAGAAGATCCGCTACGGCATCCTGCCCCAGATCATCCCGAACTTCATTTCCACCGTGATCTACCGATTCGACATCAACGTGAAGGACGCCACCACGCTGGGCATCGTGGGCGCGGGCGGCATCGGCGCGGCGCTGATCCAGTGCATGAATTCAAGCCGCTGGAGCATGGTCGGCGCTTATCTGTGCGGCATGATCGTGCTGATGATCGTGATCGAGATCTTCTCCACCAAGGTGCGCTCCAAGCTTGCGCGAGGATAAAAGATGAGCAGCCTGTTAACCGTCTATTTCACCTCCGATACGCACGGCTACCTGTACCCCACCAATTTCTGCGACACGCAGCCCCATCCCATGGGGCTGTTTTCCATGCGCTTTCCCAAGGACGGCAACACGCTGATCATCGACGGCGGCGACACCATTCAGGGTTCCCCGCTGACCTATTACTGCCATGTGAACGGCGTTGTCCCGCCCGTGGCGAAGGCGCTGAACGACCGCGGATACGATTACGTCACGCTCGGGAACCATGATTTCAATTACGGGCCGGACAATCTGGCCGCCTATCTGAACGCCCTGAACGCCCGCTGCCTTTGCGCCAACGTGCGCGACGCGCAGGGACGCCTGCCCGTGCTCCCCTGCTGGGTTCATACGCTGGAAAACGGCCTGCGGGTCGGGCTGGTGGGCATCGTGACCAACTGGGTCAACCGCTGGGAAAAACGCGAAAACCTGAAGGATCTGACGGTTTCCGATCCACTGACGGCGGCCCGCAAGGCCATCGAGGGCCTCCGGTGCGACGTGCTCGTGGGCATCTATCACGGCGGCATCGAACGCGACCTGGAAACGGGACGCCTGCTCAGCGATACCGACGAAAACATCGCCTGCCGTCTGTGCGAGGAACTGCCCTTCGACCTGCTGCTGACGGGGCATCAGCACATCGCCCTGGCCGGCGGCGTCTGGCATGGAACGCACATCGTCCAGACGCCCTGCAACGCCGCGGCGTACGCGAAGGTGGTCATGGACGATCAGAAGCGCTTCACTTCGGCGCTCTTTCCCGTGCCCGACCGCGCGGCGCTCACCGACGAAGAAGCCCGGCTGTACGGCGATCTGAACGCCTGGCTGGATAAGCCCGTGGGGCATCTGTCCCGTCCGCTCCGGCCGGAGGATCATCTGGTAATGGCTTTGAACGGCTCGTCAATCGCGGACTTTTTCAACCTCGTGCAATTGGACGTCAGCGGAGCGGATATCAGCTGCGCGGCCCTTGCCAACAGCGTACGCGGCTTTGAAAGCGCCGTCACCGTGCGCGACGTGGTAGCCAGCTATGTGTACAGCAACACCCTGACCGTGCTGGAAGTGACCGGCAGCGTCCTTCGGCAGGCGCTGGAGCAGTGCACAAGCTATTTCGACGTGGGCGCGGACGGGCGCGTGCGCGTAAGCGACCGCTTTCTGCTGCCCAAGGAAGCGCACTACAATTACGATTATTTCTACGGGATCGAATACGCCTTTGACCTGAGCCGGCCCGTCGGACAGCGGGTGGCGCAGCTTGAACGGAACGGGCGGCCAATCCTGCCCGACGAGCGGCTTTCGCTGTGCATGTGCGATTACCGCGCAACCGGCGCGGGAGATTTCGATTTTTACCGCGCCTGCCCGCACCTGCGCGAGATACAGACTGATATCAGCGAACTGATCCTGGATTATCTGCGGTCGCATCCGCTGGTTACGATACCGGAAAAGCATCCATTTCAGACATTTCTTCCTGCATGACGCGAAAAGAACCCCGAAGGGTACATTCCCTCCGGGGCGGACCGCCTCTCCGGTCGCTTCGCGCGGGGACGATGCAGGGAGAACACATCGCCCCGCGCCGTCTGATCCGCCTTGACAGCCTGCTTCTTCCGCTGTCGGTATCAGTATATCCCGCCGCCGTTCTTTTATTCTTTTTTTCGGAATGAAAGCATATAATAGAGTGGACAAGCCGCCAGCAAGTCCGCCCAATCCGCTGAGGGAGGCACACAGACCCGTTTATGAAACGTTTTCTTTCCTGTTTTCTGATCGCGCTGATCCTGCTGGGATCTGCGGCCGCGAGCGGCGAGGGCTGGGTCCTTCTAACCACGCCAGCGCCCGAAACCGAAGCGCAGCCCACACCCACGCCCGAAGCCGAAGCGCAGCCCATGTCTACGCCCGCGCCGGAAACCGAAGCGCAGCTCACGCCCACGCCCGAGCCCGAAACCCAAGCGCAGCCCACGCCCACCGTTGAGCCGGAAAGCGAAACGCAGAGCGAGCCTTCGGCCGGGCCGGAAACAGCCGCGTTCCCGGAGCTTTCCCCCGCGCCCGCGGCTTCCGAGTCTTGGTATGATCCGGCGTGGTATGACGAGGCTTCGGGACGGCTTGATCTGTCCGGGCTCAAGCTGGACGACGCCGCGACCGGTCTCAAATGGCTTGAAAAGCAGCTGCCCTTTGTGCCCGGTCTCAAGTGGGTTGACCTCAGCTTCTCCTCCCTGCCCAACGATACGCTGGCGCGGCTGCGGGAGGACATGGCGGAAAAGGGCGTTAAAATCGTATGGACGCTCACGCTGGGGCGCTCGGAATACTTCGTGCGCACCGACGACCAGGTCTTTTCCACGCGGCATTCTTCCGGCGACCGTCGGCTGGAGGATGAGGACGTGGCCTGCCTGCGCTACGCAACCGAGCTGCGGGCGCTCGATCTGGGGCACAACTGGCTGTTCGACGCCTCTTTTCTGGAGCCGATGAACGAGCTGCGCGTGGTGATCTTATCCGACAACAAAATCAGCGATCTGAGCTGCCTGGCCGGCAAGCCGCTGGAATACCTGGAAATATTCAACACCCACGTGGAGGATCTTTCCTTCCTGAAAGACTGCGATACGCTGCTGGACCTTAACATCTGCATGACATGGGTCAGCGACCTGAGCCCGCTGTATCATCTGCCGAACCTGCAGCGCCTTTGGGTCGGCAACAGCACGCGGGTCAAATGGGCCGAGCGGCAGACCTTCCTTTCCTGGCAGGGAGACCGCATGGAAGCCTATGATTTCCAGACCGACATGCCCACCATGTACGGCTGGCGCGGCGACGAGGACGGCCCCGGCCATCCGCGCTATGAAATCATCAAAGCCATGTTCAAGGAAAACACCTACTATGATTTTGATACCGTGCTGCGTCCCGATCAGTACGTGGTGCTCAGGCGCAAAAAGTCTCCCAAGCCCTCCGACGACGATTACAGCTATTATCCGTGATTTTCCTTATCAAACAGGTCAAGAAGCGCTCAAACTATTTACTCTCAAGAAAGTAAAATTTCAATCATTGCATATTCCGCTGACCAATGATTTCTATATTTTCTTAACCAAAGCATTGACAAATGCGGAACATTATGATAAACTATCATCTGTCGCCGGAAAGCGACATGGTCGCATGGCTCAGTTGGTAGAACCCACTGGTCAAGTTATCAAACTGCCGGTTCATGAGTATCTTAAGTGACTGGCCCACTGGTCGTCAAGACCGACATGATCGACCATCGGAAATTACCGAACGATTTCCGAAGAAAATCAAGCAAAGTTCGGGATAAGGTCGCATGGCTCAGTTGGTAGAACCCACTGGTCAAGTTATCAAACTGCCGGTTCATGAGTATCTCAAGTGACCGACCCACTGGTAGACAAGACCGACATGCGCAAGAAGCTGAAATGACCGAACGATTTCAGTGGATAAGGCTAAAAGGTTCGGAATTAGGTCGCATGGCTCAGTTGGTAGAGCACATCGTTCACATCGATGGGGTCACAGGTTCGAGTCCTGTTGCGACCACCAACCTCGAAAGTCCTTGAGAAATCAGGGACTTTCTTCTTTTTTGTATTCTCCCCCCGGGGTGTTCAAAACCTCCCGGCTGAAGCGTTTTCCCGTGAT
>CACWLY010000083.1 GCA_902761825.1 uncultured Eubacteriales bacterium | reverse complement strand
CGGGATGGGTGTCCAGAGGGCCCAAGCGGGCCCTTTGGCGCGGGTTTTAGGGCCGCGTAGGCCCTAACGTTTCCTTCCCTGCTCTTATTTCACCCTTCGTGAGTTGGTTCTTAGAACGCGAATAGTATGAAAAAAGCGCGCCGGGTTTTCCGGCCCGAACCCGCGCCGGAGGCCCGGCCCATACGGCCCCTTCGGCGCGGGCTTTTCATGCCGCGGAGTTATCATCGACGGCGAAAATAGTTTGTTTTCTGTCGGTTCAGGTTGAAAAAAAGCATTGCAATCTTTCCACGGATGTTGCACAATATATGGGAGATACTCCACGAAGGAAAAGGGAGGAACAGAATATGATACGCACCGTACATGTGGAAAACGGCTGGGTTCGCGGCCTGCCTGCCGCGGATCCGCGCATCACCAGCTATAAAGGCATTCCGTATGCCGCGCCGCCCGTGGGCGAAAACCGCTGGCGCGCCCCGCAGCCCTGCGCCGATTGGGAAGGGACGCTTGACGCCTTTGTGTTTTCTCCCATTCCGATGCAGGCGCCGATCAGCGCCGATCCGCAGAACCTGTACGACAGGGAGTGGCACGTGGACAAAGAGATCCCCATGGGTGAGGACTGCCTGACGCTGAACGTCTGGGCGCCTGCCGACGGCCGCAAGGATATGCCGGTGTTCGTATGGTATTTCGGCGGCGGACTGCAGGTGGGCTACAGCGCCGAAATGGAATTCGACGGCGAGCGCATCGCCCGGCGCGGCATCGTGGTGGTCACGGTCAATTATCGCGTCAATGTGTTCGGCTTCCTGTGCCATTCGGAGATCACCCGGGAAGCCCCGGACGCGCCGGCCAATTTCGGCTTGTTGGATCAGCAGGCGGCCACGCGCTGGGTAAAGCGCAATATCGCGGCCTTTGGCGGCGACCCGGAAAATATTACGATCGGCGGCCAGTCGGCCGGCGGCATGAGCGTTTCCGCCCAGTTGACCTGCCGGGAAAACAAAGGCCTGTTCCAGCGCGCGATCATCCAGAGCGGCGCTTTCGCTCCGCCTTATCCCTTTGAGTTCGGCCTTTGCAGCACGCTGCAGGCGGCGGAGGAGCGCGGCAAAGCCTTCTTTGATTTCCTGGGCGTTTCCTCGCTGGCCGAAGCCCGGCGCGTCGACGCCGTGACGCTGAGAAACAAAGCGCTGGAATGGGAAGGCATATACGGCTGGGGCAAAACCTTCGGCGAAGCGGTGGACGGCGTTTTCTCGCGCCGCAACAGCCAGCAGTGGTTCGTCGATCCCGACCGCCTGCCCGTGCCCGTGCTGCTGGGCCATACGAGCAGCGAGTTCATCCACGCGCCGCAGGCGGGAAACGAGCAGGAGCTGCGCGCGTTTGCCGCTTCGGCTTTCGGGGACGGCGCGGAAGAGTTCCTGCGTTTCTTCAGCCATCCGGCCGATGCGGAAAGCATCAAAAAAGAGGGCGGCGTCAATACCATCGAGTTTGCCATCCGCGCCGCGGCGCTGCATCAGCAGCGGACGGGAAGCAGCCTTCCGCTCTATTACTATCGCTTTGACGCGGATATCCCGGGCTGGGATCATCCGGGCACCTTCCATTCGGTCGATCTGTGGTTCTTCTTTGAAACGCTGGCCAAGTGCTGGCGGCCGTTCAAGGGAAAGCATTACGACCTTGCCCGGCAAATGTGCGATTACTGGTGCCGGTTTATCAAGACGGGATCGCCCAACGGCGAGGGATCGGACGGAGAGCCGCTGTCCTGGTGGCCCGCGTTCAGCGAGGAGGAGCAGGTGCGCATGAATTTCGGCGAAACTGCCGCGCCGCAGGCATGCCCGGAGACCGGACTGGTTCGTTTCCTGATGGAGCATACGCTGGAAAGGATGGATAAGCAGTGAAAAAACAGGCGTTCAATCCGTATCTTCCCTCCTGGGAGTATATTCCCGACGGCGAGCCTTACGTGTTCGGGGACCGCGTGTACGTGTACGGCTCCCATGACTTCTTCAACGGCTATGTGTTCTGCATGGGCGATTATATGGGCTGGTCCGCGCCGGTCAGCGATCTTTCGGACTGGCGCTGCGAGGGCGTGATCTATCCGCGTACCGCCGATCCGGTCAACGCGGAGGGGAAAATGTGCCTGTACGCCCCCGACGTGACGCAGGGGCCGGACGGACGTTATTATCTGTATTATGTGTACGACAAGGTGGGCTTCGTATCGGTGGCGGTCTGCGATTCCCCGGCCGGACGGTACCGGTTTTACGGCTATGTGCACTACAAGGACGGCACGCGGCTGGGCGACCGCGCGGGGGATGAGCCGCAGTTTGACCCCGGCGTGCTGACCGAGGGAGACCGCACGTATCTGTATACCGGCTTTGCGCCCAGGAACGACAAGGGCCGTCACGGCGCGATGTGCACCGTGTTGGGGCCGGACATGGTCACGATCGAGGAAGAGCCGGTGTTCGTGGTCCCGGGCTGCGAATATGCCGAAGGCACCGGCTATGAGGGCCATGCCTTTTTCGAGGCGTCCTCCATCCGCAGGCGCGGCGACACGTACTACTTTGTGTATTCCTCCACCGTCATGCATGAGCTGTGCTACGCCACGGCGTCCGATCCCCGGGGGCCGTTTGCCTACGGCGGCGTGATCGTGAGCAACAACGATATCGGCATCGGCAGCTATAAGCCCGCCGATATGCCGGTGGCTTACGGCGGGAACAATCACGGCAGCATCGTGGAGATCAACGGACAGTGGTACATCTTCTATCACCGCCAGACCAACGCCACCTGGTTCAGCCGCCAGGGCTGCGCAGAACCCATCTTCTTTGACGAGAACGGACGGATCGCCCAGGTCGAAATGACCAGCTGCGGCCTGAACGGCGGCGCGCTGCCCGCAAAAGGCGATTATCCGGCGTATATCGCCTGCCATTTGTTCGGCAAGGAACCCACGCTGTATTCGGGCGATCCCAGACTGCCCCGCGTGACCCAGGACGGCCGGGACGACGACAAAAACACCGGATATATCGCCAATATCCAGGACGGCACCCACATCGGTTTCAAGTATTTTGACTGCCGCGGCGTGAAGCGGATCGCCATTGAAACCCGCGCATACGCGCACGGAACGTTTGCCGTCAAAACGGCCTGGGATGGCTCCGTCCTGGCTGAGATCCCCATCGAGAGCAGCAACGTGTGGGAGCGCCGCAGCGTTCCCGTGACGCTCCCCGAAGGGAAACAGGCCGTTTACCTCGAATACCGCGGAACGGGCACGCCGTCGCTGAAATGCATCGGTTTTGAGCTGTAATCTGCCTAATACTATTCTCAATCTAAAATCTTATCATCTTTGGGTGTCTTTTCCGTCAACGTAGCGCTGCTACGCCTCCCTCCATTCAGCTTAGCCAGGGCGAAAAATCCATCCCAAATCTGATAATCTTTTATACTGAGAATAGTATAAGCAGAGAACGTTCCTCCCGCCTTTTTGGTATATTGATATGCTCCCGGGCAGATCAGCCCGGGAGCGTTTTTCAGCGTGTCGTATTCTGCTTCTGAAGAGAGACGCAGCCTTGTTTCTGATGAACTCCGTCTGCCTGTCGGACGGAATTATTACAGCCCCGCGCGTTCCAGCAGCGTCTGGAAGCTGCCGAAGCCGATGATCTGCGGATCGGACAGGGAATAGCTCTTTTCGGCGACGCCTTTGGTGGTATTGCCTTCAATGGTATATACCGTGCCGTCCACCGTCTGTTCCACGATACCCGCGTGCGTGGGGATTCCTTTGCCCTGATAATCCATCAGGATAAAATCGGCTTTTTCGGGGATATAGCCCGAATCGGGGGCCCGGAAGGCGTCGTTGCTCTTCAGATAATCGATCAGGCCGATGCAGCCGCCCTCCTGCGATACGGCTTCCTTGGGCACGTTGGCGTAATTCAGGCAGAAAGAAATGAACATGACGCACCACTCCGAATAGGGAGCGCCATACCATTCGCCATACCGGGAATAAAAATGCTTGCCGTAGCCGTCGATGCGGAAAGAGCTCTGATCGGCCGTATAGCCCAGCTGGGATTTGGCGACGGCGATGATATCGCTCTTCATATCGCCGGTCAGCTGAACGTTCTTTAAAGTCGCTTCCCAGGTTTCGGGATATTCAATGTGCTGCGGATCGCCCGTAACCTCGATGGAGGCCGAGCCGTGCACCTTTCCGTTGGCGGAATCCGATGCCGTGACGTTAAAGTGATAAACGCCGCGCTTAGTCGGGCTGTATTCGATGTTGACCTCATCCATGGTCATGACGCGCTTGCTGACGACGAGGTCTCCGTTCAGCCTGATTTCATAGTCGGCAAAGTATGGCGTGGTGCCGCCCTGAAGCTTAAAGCTGAAACGGATCGGGCGTTTGCCGATATGTCCGTAGGTGTTCGTCGATACGCGGGACATTTTGAACGGCAGCCCTGTTGGGGTGGGATCAAAGGCTCCATCCGCGGAGACTGAATAAACACCGTTTGTCACAAGGGCGATGAGAACAAGAAAGACGGCAAATATCCTTCGGCTTTTATGCATTTGCGTTATCCTCCCGGTATAACCGATGATGAAAAAATGACAGGATCACCGGATCAGCCTGACCCGGATCACGTTATCCAGCCTGGTCATGTCGTCGGCGATGCGCTGCGGGATCTCCTCGTTGAAATCCAGCAGGGTATAGGCGATATCGCCCCGCGCCTTGTTGACCAGGTTTTCGATGTTCAGCCCGGCGGCTGCCACGGCTTCGGTGATCCGGCCCAGCATGCCCACGCGGTTGTAGTGCATGATGGCCAGCCGGTCGCCCTCCGCGCGGGCGAAAGCGACGTCCGGGAAATTGACCGAGTTGGTGATGTTGCCGTTTTCGATATAATCGCAGATCTGCCGCGCCGCCATGACGGAGCAGTTTTCATCCGCTTCCGGCGTGCCCGCGCCCAGATGCGGCGTGCACAGCGCCTGACGGTAGCCCAGCTCGCGGGCTGTGGGGAAGTCCGTGGCGAAGCCGCGGATCTTGCCGCTGTCGATGGCGTCGCACACGGCGTCGTTATCCAGCACCGGCCCGCGGGCATAGTTGATCAGGTATACGCCGTCCTTCATGGAAGCGATGGCTTCGCGGGAAACAAAGCCGCGGTTCGCCTCGTTCAGCGGGATATGCACCGATACGATATCCGCCGCCTCGTACAGCTCGCTGACGTTCTGCACGAAGCGCACGTAATGCTTGAGCTCGTTCAGGCGCGCGTGCCCCAGATACGGATCGTAGCCGATCACGCGCATTCCCAGATCATGGCAGGCGCGGGCCATCCTGGAACCGATCGCGCCCACGCCGATGATGCCGATGGTTTTGCCCAGAAGCTCGGGGCCGCGGTAGACCTCTTTTCCGGCCTCGACGGCGCGGCCGGGATCGCTTTCCCCGTCCTTCAGCGTGCGCACCCATTCATTGGCGCTGAGCACGTTGCGCATGCACAGGATAATGGCTGCCAGCGTCAGCTCTTTGACCGCGTTGGCGTTGCCGCCGGGCGTGTTGAACACCACGATGCCTTTTCCGGTGCATTTTTCCACCGGGATGGTGTTCGTGCCCGCGCCGATGCGGCAGATGGCCTTCAGCTCGGGTCCCAAGGGGATATTGTGCAGCGGCGTGGAGTGCACCAGGATGGCGTCCGGCCGGTCGGTTTCTTCCACGATACGGTATTTTTCCGGGTCGAAGTCCTTGAGACCTTCCTCCGCCACTTTGTTATAGGTCTGGATAATATACATAAGCTCTCCTCCTCAGCGATGCTTCTTTTCAAAGTCTGCCATGAATTCCACCAGCCTGCATACGCCCTCTTCCGGCATGGCGTTGTAAATGCTGGCGCGCATTCCGCCCGCGATGCGGTGGCCCTTCAGGGAGACCAGCCCCGCCTGCGCGGCCTCCCGCGCGAAGACGGCGTCGGTATCGGCGTCTCCGGTGCTGAAGGTCACGTTCATCAGCGAACGGCTTTGCTTTTCCGCTTTGCCGCGGAACAGACGGCTCCCGTCCAGATAATCGTACAGCATGGCCGCTTTCCGGCGGTTGCGTTCATATATGCCCGCTACGCCGCCCTGGTCCCGCAGCCACTCCAGGCACAGCCCGGCCATATAAATGGCGTATGTGGGCGGCGTGTTGAGCATGCTGCCCTTTTCGGCCATGACCGTCCAGTTCAGCACGTTGGGCGTGATCTCCTGCGCCCGCCCCAGAAGGTCGCGGCGGACGATTACGACGGTCAGTCCGGCCGGGCCGATGTTTTTCTGCGCGCCGGCGAAGATGACGCCGTAATCACGCACGTCGCAGGGAGCGGACAGGATGTTTGACGACATATCGGCCACGATCGGCACGGACACCCGTGGCACATAATAAAGGCTGGTGCCGTAGATCGTGTTGTTGGTGGTGATGTACAGGTAGTCGGCGTTCGGATCGGCGTCGATTTCCCCGGGAGCGGGCACGCGGCTGTAACCGGTTTCCCGCGTGGACGCGGCGCAGCGCACGCGGCCGTATTTCGCCGCCTCCGTCATCGCGCCGTGGGCAAAATGCCCGCTGTCCACATAATCGGCCGAATGCTGAAGCAGGTTAAGCGCCGCGGCGGCAAACTGCCCGGTCGCGCCGCCCTGCAGCAGCAGCACTTCATACGTATCCGGAATGTCCATCAGGCTCCGCAGCAGGCTGACCGTGTGATCAAATATCTCCTGATATCCGGCAGAGCGGTGGCTCATTTCCATGACTGACATACCGCTTCCGCGATAGTTCAGCATTTCTTCCGCCGCGCGCCGCAGCGCCTGCTCGGGCATTATGGCCGGTCCGGCGGCAAAGTTGAAGATCCGCTGCATACCTTCTCCCTCCTGACGTATATATGAACATATCATACGTGTTTTTTGCGAAAATGACAAGCGATAAACAGGAAAAAAGCAGGAATCGGGCTTTTATGCCAAATTGCTGCCATATTTTTGAAGCGCTGCCGTTTTTTCGGCGTTATCCGGCCTTTTTGCCTGAATCTGCCTGCGCTGCCGGAAACTGTGCGTTGACGGTCCGCTCTGCCGGGCGGTATCCTTTTTTTACCCTATACAGGAAGAGGTGAAACGAATGAAGAAGCGCCTGGCGGCGTTCGCCGCGATGCTTGCCCTGTGCGCCTGCGCTGCCGCCGAGCCCGATCAGGGCATCCGCTTTTCGGAAGGCTTTCTGTCTTATCAGGGAAGCGTGACCGTGTATTGGGAGGACGACGCCGACGCGGGGCCGTATACGCTGACCTATCAATGCGCGGAGGATACGCTGGACCCGCAGGCGGTGTTCATCGAGGAGGAAATACCGGGCGTGAGCTGCACGCTGGAATACCTGGCGCCCGGCTGCTCTTATACGCTTTGGGTGGAAAACGGCAGGGGCGACTGCGCCGAAACGCTGATCAGCCTGCCGGAGCCGCAGCCCTTTGCGGACGGAAAGCTGACCGCGAAATCGATCGGCCTTCGCGCGCTTCCGGGCTGCGCCCCGGCAGACTGGCAGTCTGAAAAGGAGGTCAGCCGCGATGTCAGGCTTGACTCCGGGGAGATGGGGGAAACGATAGCGGATACGGCGTACGGCGTGCATATCGGCATATCCTATCCCGAGCTTGCGCATGACAGAACGCTGAAAACCATGCTGGTGTTCCGCGCGCCGGGCGGCTATACCCGCGTATACGACCTGGGGCGCGTCGCGTTCAGCCGGCATAAGGTCTCTTCCACTTACCTGTACTGGCCGCTGGTGGGCAGCGAGTTCTTTGACGATCTGTACCGGCTGCTGGGCGCGATCCCTTCGGGACGGTATACCGTGACCTGCTATCTGGACGGCATGACGGCCGCCGAAACGGGATTCAACGTGTATTGACGGCGGAAGCCCCGCGTCAGACGCTTTCGGGCGCAAACCGGATCACGTTCCAGCTCAGGGCGGGAACGCGAACCTCGGCTTTGCCGCCGTCGATCACGCCGCCGGGACCGGCGACGGGGGAGACGTTGTCCGGATCGTCCTCGGTATTCACGGCCTTCACGTCGTCGTGATGGAGCAGGATATGCTCGGCCGGACGAAGCTGGCCGAAGGAGCGCAGGTCGATTTCCAGCGCGTAATCCTCGTGCATATCTCGGTTGACGCAGAACACGGTCACGCTGCCGTCGTCGCCCAGCGTGGCGGTGGCGTCGATATAAGGCACGCCTGAATAATCGGCGCAGTCGTATACCGGCGTATCCACCAGCGCCTTCAGGGCGGTGCCGCGGCCGTAGCGGCTGGCGTGCATGTAAGGCCAGAAAATGGTCTGCGCCCAGCATCCGCCGCCGTTGCGGGTCATGATCGGCGCGATCACATTGACCAATTGCGCCATGCAGGCGATCCTGACGCGGTCGGCGTTGCGCAGGAAGGTGATCAGCATGGAGCCGATCAGCAGCGCGTCTTCAAAATTGTACACGTCCTCCAGCAGCGGCAGGGCGGGCCCCCATTTTTCACGCTTCCAGACCTCCTTGTCCTGCTCGTGGGAATGATACCAGACGTTCCATTCGTCAAAGGACAGGTTCACCTGCTTTTTGCTGTGCTTTTTGCCCTTTACGGCGTCGCAGATCGCCACGACGGTGTGGATGAAATCGTCCAGGTCCATGCTGCGGGCCAGGAAACCGGGCGTATCGTTGGTGGGATTGCCGTAATAGCGGTGCAGCGACACGTAATCGATGTTCTCATAGCATTCGTCCAGCATGGTCAGCTCCCACCCGCCGAAGGTGGGCATCTGATAGGAGGAAGAACCGCACGCCACCAGTTCGATGGAGGGATCGACCCATTTCATCATTTTGGCGGCCTCGTTGGCGATGCGTCCGTACTCGGCGGCCGTCTTGTGTCCCATCTGCCAGGGGCCGTCCATTTCGTTGCCCAGGCACCAGAGCCTGATGTTCAGCGGGTCCTTCCTGCCGTTGGAAATGCGCATGTCGCTGAACTTGCTTCCGCCTTTATGGTTGGCGTATTCCACCACGTCGCGCGCCTGCTCCGGCCCGCGGGTGCCCAGGTTGATGGCGTACATGACTTCGCTGCCGGCCTTCTGCGCCCAGTCGGCAAACTCGTGCAGGCCGACCTGATTGCTTTCGGTGGTGGACCAGGCGAGATCGAGGCACTTGGGGCGCTTTTCCGCGGGGCCGACGCTGTCTTCCCAGTTGAAGCCCGACACGAAATTGCCGCCGGGATAACGCACGACGGGCACGCCGATCTGGCGCACCTTTTCCAGTACGTCTCTGCGAAATCCCTGCTCGTCGGCCAGGGGATGGCCGGGCTCGTAGATGCCGCCGTACACGGCGCGGCCCAGATGCTCGATGAAGGAACCGTAGATGCGGGGATCGATGACGCCTATCCTGTAATCGCGGTCCAGGATCATTCTTGCCTTTTTCATATGCCGTTTCTCCTCTTTTTTATCGGAGCAGGGAACGCAGCCGTTCCCGAAGCTCTTTTTTTGTTGCAAGGTCGTTCAGATCGATCACGTCGATCCCAAGCTCCATGGCCCGGTGACGCATGGGCGCGCGCCCGCGTTCGGCGGTGACGATAGCGGCCCGCGCCCCCTGTCCGCCGAAGCGGTCCCGCAGGATGGCCAGCTCGTTCAGCGCTTCGGTCTTCACGTCGCAGGTTTTGCAGCTGATGAACACCGGCATGACGCCGGCGGTCGCCATCACGTCCAGCTCGTTGGTCACGCTGTCCGGGCCGGGCTTCTGGCCGAGCCAGTCCACCACGACGCTCGTGCGCACGTCGGAAAACACGCCCATATCCAGACAGGTCTTGTACACATACAATTCCAGCGCGCTGCCCACGTCGCGCAGCCAGGCGCGGATCTGCGCGTCGGCGAACCGGAAGGAAACCGCGTCCTCCCCGACGCTGAGATCGTGAATAAGACCGATTGACCGCATATCCTCCAGCGCCTGCACCGGGGCGGACACCCGGCCGCCGTGCTCGCCCTTGGCCGTCAGGCCGCCGCGGGCCAGCAGATGGTCTTCCTTCTGCGAGACCCGCTGAATATACGTGACGATCCGCGGCCACTCCCGGCGATGCTTATAGTACAGGCCGAACAGCGGATCGATCAAAGGCATGTAGCGGGAAAGAACGGCGTTGTCTACCCGGCCCTGCCGCATGCTGCCGCCCGCCATCAGGAAGCAGTCCTCCACGGTCAGACGCACTTCGCACGGCAGATCGTCGGCGAAATCCGCCCCGCGAATGTTGAAAAACCGGTTGCGCTTGCGGGAATAGGTGAATACCGGGATATCGCGCCCGGCGCAGAGCAGCCCGCCCGCGAACAGCGCGGCGTCTGTGCCTCCGGCGATATCCAGCGCGCAGTCGGGATAGCGGTCTGCGACCTCCCGCAGCCGGTGCTCCACGGCGGAGGCGTCCAGCAGGCTCGCGCTTAAAAAGACGCATTCGCACGGCACGTTTCTGTGCCGGAAGTATTCGCGCAGCTTGCCGTGCAGCGCCTGGTCGGAGGCTATCTCCGGCGGGCAGATGAACACCGTGCGCTCCGGCCGGAACACCTCGGTGCTCAGCACGTTTTCCAGCGGACGTTCGTCATACAATTCGATCAGCGTTTTCATGATTCGGCACCTCGGCGCTATTATAGCATAAAAACGCGCGCGCATAAAGGACGCATATTCGATTGACGGGGCGAACGCGCGTTTTTTATTTGCGCAGCCGGAACAAAAACTTAATGTATCGCCGCTTTTTATGTATAATTATATAAGGAACGTATGATTTTTATTACGCGCCGAAGGCAGCGCGCCTTTCCCTCCAAGGAGCGAAGCGATGAACGAAACGGATGAAGAAATCTATCAGCGTTACCGCGCGGAAGACAGCGACGCGGACCTGGAAGCCCTGCTGATCCGTCATGGGGAGGGCCTTTTTCTGTTTCTGCTGGGCTTTGTGCGCAATCCCGAGGACGCGGAAGAGCTGCTGATGGATACCTTTGCCAGACTGGCGGCGAACAAGCCGCATTTTGATCCGGGGCGGCCCGGCAGCTTCAGAAGCTGGCTGTATGCCATCGGGCGCAACAACGCGCTCATGCATATCCGGAAGGGGAAAATGGCCACCGTTCCGCTGGATGAAAACATCGCTTCCGAAATCAGCCTCCCGGATTCGGAGCTTTTGCGGGAGGAAAAAAACCGCAGGCTGTATCAGGCCATGCGGGAGCTGAAGCCGGAATACCGGCAGGCGCTGACGCTTTTCTATCTGGAGAACCTCTCGCACGAAGAAATCGCGCAGGCGATGAGCATGGGCGTCAAGCAGGTTTACAATTTGCTGGAGCGGGGCAGGAAATCGCTCAGGAAAACGCTGGAAGGGATGGGGATCAACGATGCGCGGTATTGACGAGCGGATGCGGGAAATCAAAAGGCGCAAGGAAATCTATCAGGAGATGAAGGCGCTTCGGCGGAAGATCGTCGCCGACGCGTCGGCATGCGCGGCCGGCGCGGCGCTGATGATCGCCGCGATCTGTTTCCTTCCGCGGATCCTCGAGGCGTCCCGGCAGACCCCGATCCGCCAATACGGCAGCATGATCCTGGAAGCGCCGGCGATCGGTTACGCGGTGGTCGCCTTGTCGGCCTTCATCCTTGGCGCGGCGTTTGCGCTGCTTTGCCGGCATTGGCGGCAGCGCAGGCAGAGGGAGCGCGATCTGGAATGACGGACAGCATCATCTCGCTTACTCTCCTGCTTTTCCAGGTCGCGGTGCTTTGCGTGCTGCTCTTCCTGTCCGGAAGGATGATCGGCGCTTACAAAAAGAGCTTATACTATTCTCAATCTAAAATCTTATCATCTTTGGGTGTCTTTTCCGTCTTGGCGTTGCTTCATTCCGGTCAACGTAGCTCAACGTAGCGCTGCTACGCCTCCCTCCATTCAGCTTAGCCAGGGCGAAAAATCCATCCCAAATCTGATAATCTTTTATACTGAGAATAGTATTAACGCCTGTTTTCCTTGCCTTTTCCCTGGCGCTGTGGCTGTTTACCGACTTGTACTGGCTGATTTACGACCTGATTCGCCAGAACGCGCGCATGCCGTTCGGGGCGAACGAGATCGGGGAAGCCGCCGTTTTTCTGACGCTTGCGGCCGCGCTCAGCGCGACGGTTCCCCACGGCTTTTCCGAAGCGAAAGCGCAGGCCGTGGGCGCCGTAGCTTTTGCCGCGTGCAATATGGCGCTGTGGATCGCCTGGTCGGGAGAATGGCTGCAGGATACCCTTGTCGGCGCGTCGTTCGGCTATCTGCTGTATACGATCGCCTGCTCGCTGAAAGCGCAGCGCGCGCTGCGCCGCGGGGAATGGACGCTGCTCGGCCTGGCCTGCGCGCTGCTGATCCTGATGCAGGCGACGACCTTTTTTGCCGATGCCGGGATAAAAAAAGCGCTGGATGCCGCTTGCTCCGTTCTGCTCGCCGCGGGGGCCGCGTACTGGGTTTTAAAGCTTCTGCAGGCCCGGAAAAAAGGGCTTCGGTACCGGACGCGCCTGTGCCTGGCGTACGGACTGACGGCATGGATCATCATGGCGAAATATATGAGCGAAGGAACGATCTATTTGCTGTTCATGTTCGCTGAAACGCTATCCGTACCGCTGCTGTTTCTGTCGGCGGGAAAGGCGGTGGAGGACAGATGATCTACGCGGAAAACGTTCTGGTGTGCATGGCGCTGATGATTCTCGTAATCTGCATGCTGTGCTCCGTGGCGGCGGCGGGCACCGCCGTCGAGATCCATCCCGATATCGGCGGCAATTGCGGAGATGCAGATCGGCTGCTGGACAGCAATTCCAGCACGTATATCGAGTACGAATGCGATTACAGAAATGGCAACGAGGACAGGATGATCTTCTATTTCCATTCGGAAAAGCAGATCTGGCCCACGGAAATAGACTTTTTCCCATATCCGAAGGCGAAAAAGAACCCGAAGTACAACCCTGCCGGCGTTGAGCTTGTGGGCATCGATCCGCAGGGGAACGAAACCGTGCTTGTGAGTATGGAAAACCCCATTTCCGAAAGCAATCCCCAGTGGGCCAGAGGAACAATCAACGCCGATAAAGGCTTCCAGTATTTCCGCCTTACCCTGAAACAGACAAAAAACCGTTCAAATCGAATCTGCCTCAGCGGTATCAGGCTGTACGGCAACGAGATGGCGCTGGAGTATCAGGACGCTAACGGAAACACCAGGAGCACGTATGATTATCACGAGCTCACAAATACGAGGTGCGGCTTCACTGATGCCTTCTATACGGCCGGCAAATCCATGACGCTGGACTGGGCCGGATTCGACGCGCTGACCAGCATGACGCTGGTTCTCCGGAACGGCGTCACGGTGACCATTCCCAAGGGAATCGGCATTGATACTGATTCTACGCTGACCATCACCTGCGAGCCCGGCGGCACGGGACGCCTGGTGGTCTCCGGCGGCCTGGACGCGGTCATCGGCGGCTCCCCGCAATATCGTCAAGGCGGCAGCGTAACGATCAACGGCGGCGTGATCGATGTGACGTTCGGCGAGAATCAATCCGGTATCGGCTGGTATAGCAGCCACGTGACGATCAACCGCGGAACCGTTACGGTAAACGGCACCGCCGCGATCGGCAACCGGGTGAAAAAACTGGATTATCCTGCTATTGTCGGCAGCAGCGTGACTATTAACGGCGGTACTGTCACCGCCAACGGCAGATACGGCGCGGGCATCGGCGGCAGCGTGACCATCAACGGCGGCCATGTGACCGCGACCAGCGTTAACGGCGCGGGTCTCGGCGGCGACTACCTGACGGGCAGCGGCAGCGTGACGATTCGCGGCGGCGTGGTCAACGCGCACAGCACGGCGGGCGCGGGCATCGGCAGCGGCGCTTTCAACGCCAG
>CACWLY010000082.1 GCA_902761825.1 uncultured Eubacteriales bacterium | reverse complement strand
GGACGGCGGCCGGGCGGCAGCACTCGCCAGGCGTCGGCGATATCGCCCGGAACCCGCTGCGGGTAAAAGGAAGCCTTCACGCCCAGCGGCTCGAACACCGCCTTTTGCATGATCTCATCGAACTCCCTGCCCAGCATGCCCTCCAGCACGCAGGCCGCGATGCCCGCGCCGAAATTCGAGTATTCAAACTGCCCGAAGGCGGCGGTATGGCTGTCTCCCCGCATCACGTCGCTCAGCGGCGGGTTCTCCCGGCAGGCGGCGGCATAGGCCGCGCCGTCGTGAATGCCCGCCGTATGGCTCAGCAGCCTGCGCAGCGTGACGGGCGTGCCGGGGGCCTGCGGATGCCTGAGAGAGCAGGGCAGGAACGCGTCGGCGTCGGCGTCGATATCGATGATCCCGGCCTCGTGCATCCGCCAGGCCGCCATCGCCGTGATATGCTTGCTGACCGAGGCCGCGCGGAACGCGGTATCCCGCCCGACGTCCCCGTACAGCGCCAGCCCGCAAAGGCCGCTCCGGTCAAACAGCGCCACCGCGGCGCCGCGCGCATGCTGCCGCCGCAGCGCGCTTTTCAGCCCTTCGGGCGCTTCGCCCTCGACGCGCATTTCCCGCGCGGGATTGGGCAGCGCCGCCAGCGCCAGCCGGTACGCGCGCGCTTTCCACTTTTTCACAAGAACACCTCATAAGCCCGGCTTATTCCGGGCATACTGTTTCCGTATCAACCGAAAAGGAGGAACCCTTATGGCTTCAACCTGCAACCTGAGCACCAAGGATCTGACCGTCATCGAGGATCAGCTGACGCACCTTGCCACCGCCTGCCGCGTGGCCCAGGGCTACGCCCAGCAGTTCCAGGACGCTCAGCTTCGGGGCCTGGCTTCCACCGTGGCCCAGCATCATCGCCAGCAGTTCGACGCGCTCTTCGCGTTCCTGAACGGCTGTCAGTAAGGAGGAAAAACGATATGCAGAACAATATGCAGACCCAGCAGGGAACGACCGGACAGCAGCAGACCGCGCTGACCGACCAGGAGCTGGCCTTCGACCTGCTCTACCAGGAAAAAGCGCTGATGGCGAACATCTCCTCCGAAGTGGTGGAGGGCAGCCAGAGCGGCCTTCGCAACGTGATGAACGATATGTTCATGCAGATGGGCCAGGACCAGCTGCAGATCTTCCAGGTCATGAACCGCAACAACTGGTATCAGCTCAAGCCCGCGCAGGAGCAGGACATTCAGACCGCCAAGCAGAAGTATCAGCAGATGCGGCAGACGCTGTAAGCGCCGGCGGACGGAAAATCGAAGGGCTTCGGCCCTTCGACGCGTCCCCGGAGCGGGAAAACGGGTTTACGGACGATCCGGGCGTTCGGGCACAGCGCCCGGACGCTGTTTTTTCGCCCTTCTCCGGAGGATCACGACGAGCGCCGTCAGCGCCAGCGCCGCGCTGAGCGCCTGGGACACGCGCACAGGCCCGAGCATCAGGCTGTCGGCGCGAAAGCCCTCGATCACGAGGCGGCCCGTCCCGTACCAGAGCAGATACCGCCAGAAAACGTCGCCGGGGCGCTTCGCGCGCTTACGGTACAGCCACAGCAGCGCGAAGCCCAGGGCGTTCCAGCAGGATTCGTAAAAGAAGGTGGCCATGCGCCACGCGCCGTCGGCGTACACCGCGGCGGGAAAAAACTGCCAGGCCGGATCGGTCACCTCGCGGCCGTAGGCCTCGCCGTTGAAATAATTGCCCCAGCGGCCGATGGCCTGGCCCAGGATCACCAGCGGCGCGGCGATATCCAGCAGCGTCGGGAAGGGCAGGCGACGGCGGCGGCTCAGCAGCAGAAGGCCCAGAAACCCGCCGATGACCGCGCCGTAGATCGCCAGCCCGCCCTGCCAGAAATACAGGGCGCTCAGCGGATCGCGGGCGTACCAGTCCCAGCGGAAGATCACGTAATACGCGCGCGCGCAGATCACGGCGGGCGGCACGGCCCAGAGGATCATGTCGATGCCGGTATCGGGCGGCAGGCGCAGCCGCCTGGCCTCCCGCTGACACAGAATCGCGCCCAGCAGGATGGCGCAGGCGATCAGCAGCCCGTAGATGGAAAGAACGCCAAACAGTTTGTTGCTCATGAAAAGGATTATTTGCCGGCCGTTCCCGCTTTATGCACCGTTTCCAGCCAGTCGCGGATGGGCAGGTGCTGGGGGCACTGACGCTCGCACGCGCCGCAGCGCACGCAGCGTCCCGCGTCGTTCTGAGCGTTCACGAACTCCTGATACCGGCTCGGGAAGTTCGACAGGTTATCGAACATATTGAACTCGTTGTAGGCGCGGAAATTGGCGGGGATCGCGACGCCCTTGGGGCAGGGCAGGCAGTATTCGCAGCCGGTGCAGCCGATGGGCATGCGGCGGCGGTAGCCTTCGCGCAGCTCGGCGATCAGCGCTTTGTCGCTGTCGCTCAGGCAGCCGGGCTTCACGCCGTCAAAGATGCGCAGGTTGTCGGCCAATTGCGCCTCGTCGCTCATGCCGCTCAGGATGGTGGCTACCTGCGGCTCGTTGCCCACGAAGCGGAAAGCCCAGTCCGCCGGGCTGCGCTTTTCGGGGTAAGCGTCCATGATGGCCTGTATATCGGCGCTGGGCCGGGCCAGCGCGCCGCCGCGCAGAGGCTCCATGACCACCAGCGGAACGCCGCGCTCCTTCGCCAGCGCGATGCCGCGGTCGCCGGCCTGGTTCGCGATATCCAGATAGTTGTACTGGATCTGCGCCATGCGCCAGTCGTAGGCGGTGATGATCTCGGCAAAGGCGTCGAAGCCGTCATGGAAGGAGAAGCTGGGATAGCGGATGCGGCCGTCCTTCACCGCGCTGTCCAGGAATTCCAGCGCGCCCATGCTCTTCATCTGCTCCCAGCGGTCGCGGTTCAAAGCGTGCAGCAGGTAAAAATCCACATACGGGACCTGCAGCTTGCTCAGCTGCTCGTCCAGCAGCCGGTCCATATCGGCCCGGGTTTTGACCGCCCAGCAGGGCAGCTTGGTCGCCAGCTTCACGCGCTCGCGGTAGCCGTTCTTCAGCGCTTCGCCCACGACCGGCTCGCTCTGGCCGCCGTGATAGGGATAGGCGGTATCCACATAGCTGATGCCGCCGTCGATCCCGGCGCGGATCAGCGCGACGGCGCGGGGAACGTCGATCGCCTGCTTGCCGTCCTGCTCCGCGGTGGGCAGGCGCATGCATCCGAAGCCGAGGCGTGAAATCTGAAAGCCTGATTTTCCGAAGGGAACATACTGCATGGCATGCGTTTCCTTTCAAATTTTATTATTTTCAGTATATCATATCCGCCCGGTGAAAAAAAGAGAAAAATTGCGCTGCCGGGGCAGATATGCTATAATAAAGCATCGCGTTTTACTTTAGCAGGAAAGCAGGCAAAACCATGTATCAGGCACTGTACCGCAAATGGCGTCCGCGCACGCTGTCCGAGATGGTCGGCCAGGAGGCCGTGATCCGCACGCTCAGGCATCAGGTGGCCTCGGGCCGCATCGCCCACGCCTATCTGTTCTGCGGCAGCCACGGCACCGGCAAAACCAGCGCCGCCAAGATCATGGCGCGGGCCATCAACTGCGAGCACCCCGTAGACGGCGATCCCTGCATGGAATGCGCCAGCTGCAAAGCGCTGATGGAGGACGCGTCGCTCGACGTGTTCGAGATGGACGCCGCCAGCAACAGCCGCGTGGAGGAGATCCGCGATCTGCTGGAAAAGGTGGATTATCCGCCGCAGTTCAGCAAGTACAAAGTATATATCATCGACGAAGTGCACATGCTTTCCAACGCCGCCTTCAACGCCCTGCTCAAAACGCTCGAGGAGCCGCCTTCCTACATGGTGTTCATCCTGGCTACCACCGAGCCGCAGAAAATCCCCGGCACGATCCTCAGCCGCTGCCAGCGCTTCGATTTCGGGCGGCTGACCGAGGAGCAGATGATCGCGCGGATGACCACCGCAATGCCCGAGCTCAAGGAAGCCGAGCCCGCCGCGCTGGAGCTGATCGCCCGCAGCGCCGACGGCGCGATGCGCGACGCGTGGAGCCTGCTGGATATGTGCCTGGGCTCGGGCGAAAAGCTGACCGAGCGCCTGGTGCGCCAGTCCCTCGGCGCGGCGGACAGCGATTTCCTGTTTGATTTCGCCGCGGCGCTCTCAGACGCCGACGGCACGCGCGCGCTGAACATGATCGACGAACTGATGCGCCAGGGCCGCGACGTTCAGGTGTTCCTGCGCGATTTCGGCGCGCACGCGCGGCAATTGGCGGCCTTCAAGCTGGGCGCGAAGGCCGCGGGCGAGATGACCGGAGCCAACGCCAGGCGCTATGAGGAGCAGGCGCGCGAAATATCGCTGCCCAGGCTTCTGCGTATGCTGGAAATGGCCATGCAGGCCGAGGCCGACACGCGCTACGCGTCCTCGCCCCGGGCGGTGCTGGAGCTCTTCGCCCTGCGCGCCTGCCGGGTGGCCGACGGCGCGGACATCGAAAGCCTGTCCGCGCAGGTGGAGGACCTGACGCACAGGCTCGATCAGCTGCAGAAGAACGGCGTCGCCGTGCGGCAGACGCCCGCGCCCGCGCCGAAAGCCGATACGCCCGCGCCGAAGCCCGACGCGCCCGCGCCGGCTCCCGCGCCGGAAAGCGAAGCGCCCGGCGGGCGCAAGCCCGCCGACGTGTGGAATGCCGCGCTCAAGCGCCTGGCAAAAGAGGCGGTGGCCGCCTACGCGCTGATCAGCCAGGGCAGGTTCGGCGGCTACGCCGACGGCGTTTACCGCCTGGTCTTCGCCCGCGACGCCGCCATGAGCCGCGATTTCGTCAACAGCCCTGACCGCAAAACGCTGATGGAACGCCTGCTCGCCGAAGAGGGCGGCGCGCCCGTCCAGTTCGAGGCCGTGCTCGAGGGCGAGGGCGTCCGCGAGCGCTCCCTCCGCGAGCAGCAGCAGCGCGACGAGCGCATGCTCATCGACACCCTGGGCCGCGAACGCGTGCAGATCGACAACGACTGATCCGTTTTCCCGCAAAAAAACCGGGACCTTCCGGCCCCGGAACGGACGATCCGATATAACCCCGGGCCGCTGCGGCCCGGGGTTTTTCGTGGGGGGTTCTGGAAACGGCTCACTCGTTCGCGGCCCAGTACAGCACGGCGTCCACGGCGCGCTTCCAGCCGTGGAGCAGCTCTTCCCGGCGCTCGGCGTCCATGGCGGGCACGAACTTGCGCTCCACGTGCCAGCCGTCGGCGGTCTGGTTGAGATCGCCGTACACGCCCACGGCCAGGCCGGCCAGCAGGGCCACGCCCAGGGCGGTGGTTTCCAGCACGGACGGGCGCTGGATGGCGACGCCGGCGATATCGGCCTGGAACTGCATGAGGAAATTGTTGGCGGTCGCGCCGCCGTCCACGCGCAGGCTGTCGGGGCGCTGGCCGATATCCTGCGCCATGGCCTCAAACAGGTCGCGGCTCTGGTACGCGATGCTCTCCAGCCCGGCGCGGACGATCTGCGCGCGGCCCGTTCCGCGGGTCATGCCGAAGAGCGTGCCGCGGGCGTACATGCTCCAGTGCGGCGCGCCAAGGCCCGTGAAGGCGGGCACCAGGTAAACGCCGTCGCTGTCGGGCACCGAGGCGGCGATGGCCTCGCTCTCGGACGCCTTGCGCACGAACTCCATTTCGTCCCGCAGCCACTGGATGGTCGCGCCGCCCATGAATACGCTGCCCTCCAGGGCGTAGGTGGGCTTGCCGTTCAGCCGCCAGGCCATGGTGGTCAGCAGCCCGTGCTCGGACAGGCGGAATTCGTCGCCCGCGTTCATCAGCATGAAGCAGCCCGTGCCGTAGGTGTTCTTCGCCATGCCCTTTTCAAAGCAGGCCTGGCCGAACAGCGAGGCGTGCTGATCGCCCGCCATGGCGGCTACCGGGATCTCGCAGCCCAATATGCTTTCGTCCAGCATGCCGATGACCTGCGCGTTGTCGATCACTTCGGGCAGCAGCTCCCGGGGAATATCCATGATTTTGAGCAGCTCGTCGTCCCATTGCTGGGTGTGCAGGTTGAACAGCATCGTGCGCCCGGCGTTGGTTGCGTCGGTGACGTGCGGATGCCCCTTGACCAGGTGCCAGGCCAGGAAGGTGTCGATGGTGCCGAAGCAGAGCTCGCCACTGCGCGCGCGGTCGCGCACGTTCAGCGCGTCCAGCAGCCATTGCAGCTTGGTGCCGCTGAAGTACGCGTCGGGCACCAGGCCGGTCTTTTCGCGGATCATGCCGGCGTGCCCTGCGCGCACCAGCTCTTCCACATAGCTGGCCGTGCGGCGGCACTGCCACACGATGGCGTTATACAGCCATTTGCCGGTCGCGCGCTCCCACAGAAGCGTGGTCTCGCGCTGGTTGGTGATGCCGATGGCGGCGATCTCGCCCGGGTCGATGCCCGCGCTGCGCACCGCCGCGCGCAGCGATTCGATCTGCGTGGACAGGATATCGCCGGGATCGTGCTCTACCCAGCCGGGGTTGGGATAATACTGACGGAATTCCTGATTGGCCGAGCCGACCATGCGTCCTTCCGTGGTGAATATTACAGCCCGGGAAGAGGTCGTGCCCTGATCCAGGGCTACCAGATAGCGTTTGTTCATGAATGCGCTCCTTTCTTTATTCGCAGAGGATGCGTTTTATGCAATTTAGGAAACTCTGATTAAATGAAGCGGTCGTATGGCGAGCGTATTTTTTGAGAGATGCAAGCGTAAAAATCGAAGGTTCAGTGGGGCTGAATCGAGATTTTTCCGCGCAGCGGATCGCGAAAAAGACGCTGCCAGACGTACCGCTGAATTAATCAGAGGTTCCTTAGTTTATCTGCCTGTATTGTATCATCTTTCGGCGGCTCTGGCAAATCATTTTCCGGCCGCGGCGGAAGCAAACCGGGATTTTTCCGCAAAATGTAAAATAATCGCCGCGGGCGTATCCGCCCGGCGCGAAAATATGGTATGATGAAAGAAAAAAAGGAGCGCTGACCATGAAACGGGTATGGATCGTGCTGCTGTGCGTTTTGCTGACGGCTGGGGCGGCCTGCGCCGACGCGCTGCCGCTGGAAGAAAGGGTCTTTTGGGAGGTTTGGTTCGACGGCGCGGTATTCACGCTGGGCGAGAGCACGCTTGCTGATTTCGCCGATCGCGGCTGGCAATGCAGCCGGGAAGACGACGGCGCGTACAGCCTGTACGAGCCTCGGAGGGAGACGTACGCCTACGCGCGCACGCTGGACGGGAGCGAGGACGCGCCGCTGATCCAGCTCGATCTGCAGTGGGCCGACGGCGTTCCCGGCCGCTATCTGGGCTTCGGCTGGAACACCGACGACGAAGGCGAGGCCGGCGGAAACCTCATGGATTGGCTGGAGGAAAACCTGTACGCGCGCGAGGACGAGACCGGCGCGGTGACGGCCTTCGCCCCGCTGAGCGGCGGGCGGACGCTCAGCATCCGGACCAAAGGACGGCCGGTTTGCCTGACGCTGGAAACGCTGCGGCTAAGCGTGGACGGAACGCCCGTCGCCGTGGCCTGGGAGGAGAACCGCGCCGTCGACGCGCTGCGTGAAGCGGCGGCCGAAGCGCCCCTGCGCGTTTCCATGCGCGGCGGCGAGAACGAGCTTAGCGGGTCCCTGGGGCGCAGTCTGCCGCAGGACGACGAACAGACAGCCGCCGAGCCCGGGGATATCCTGCTGTGCGCCGGCGATCAGCTCGTCATCCTTTCCGGCGGCGGCGACCGCGCGTGCACCCGGCTGGGCCGGATCCTGGACCCTGACGCCGCCGGGCTGCCCGAGGGCGTCGAAGCGACGGTCGAAGTGACCCTGGACCGGTAAGCGGGCGACGGCGCGATAAATTGTATTTTATATGAAGGAGCAGGGCTTATGATTCGTTTCGACTGCGATTATGTGGAGGGCGCGCATCCGGCAATCCTCGAACGGATGACCGAAACCAATATGGAGCAGACCGCCGGCTACGGCGAGGACGCGTACTGTGAAAGCGCGCGGCAGAAGATCCGCGCAGCCTGCGGCGCGCCCGATGCCGCCGTGCATTTTCTGGTGGGCGGCACCCAGGCCAACCTGACGGTCATTGCCGCCGCCCTGCGCCCGCACCAGGGCGTGCTGTGCGCCGCCACCGGGCATATCAACGTGCACGAGACCGGCGCGGTGGAGGCCGCCGGGCATAAGGTGCTGGGCCTGCCGCATACCGACGGCAGGATCACGGCGGCGCAGGTGGCCGCGTACGTCGAAAGCCATTACGCGGACAGCGCGTTTGAGCACATCGCGCAGCCCGGCATGGTGTATATCAGCCACCCCACCGAGTTCGGCACGCTGTATTCGCTCAAAGAGCTGGAAGCGCTCAGCGCCGTATGCCGCGAACGCGGCCTGCCGCTGTTTCTGGACGGCGCAAGACTGGGCTACGGCCTGGCCGCGGGCGACGTGACGCTCGGCGACCTCGCGCGGCTGTGCGACGTTTTCTATATCGGCGGCACCAAGTGCGGCGCGCTCTTCGGCGAAGCCGTGGTGATCACCGATCCCGCCCTGCAAAAGGATTTCCGTTACCATATCAAGCAGCGGGGCGGCATGCTGGCAAAGGGCCGCCTGCTGGGCATTCAGTTCGACGCGCTGTTCACCGACGACCGCTATCGGCGCGTCACCGCCGGAGCGGTGGAGCAGGCCCTGCGCGTCCGCGAAGCCTTCGCCCGCCGGGGCGTAGAAATGTATATCGATTCGCCCACCAACCAGCAGTTCCCCATCCTCACCCGCGCCCAGCGCGCCTGGCTGGAACGCGATTTCGCGCTGAGCCACTGGCAGACGCTGGACGGCGGCCGCGACGTGATGCGCGTATGCACCAGCTGGGCCACCCGCGAGGAAAACCTGCAAAAGCTGCTCGCCGCCATCGCGGCGATGCCGGAAGGGTGATGCTGTTTTATACTATTCTCAGTATAAAAGATTATCAGATTTGGGATGGATTTTTCGCCCTGGCTAAGCTGAATGGAGGGAGGCGTAGCAGCGCTACGTTG
>CACWLY010000081.1 GCA_902761825.1 uncultured Eubacteriales bacterium | reverse complement strand
CTGCCTGCTGCGGCCTTGTCATATTTCCGTAAATACGCCGCATAGCATAGGGCAGAAATCAAAGGGGGACGGCATATGAGTGTGCGT
The DNA here is from genome assembly GCA_902761825.1 of uncultured Eubacteriales bacterium. Lineage (GTDB taxonomy): Bacteria > Bacillota > Clostridia > Christensenellales > Aristaeellaceae > SFMI01. The sequence goes on along the minus strand of CACWLY010000081.1, from coordinate 26,507 downwards.
TTGAAGCGCGAAACGATAGAGGCGGGCAGCCTGCTCAGGGCGCAGCCCCAGCAGGTGACGGTAGAGGCGGAGACCACGCTTCCGGGCGGGCTCCGGGACGACGTGCTTTTGTTTTATTCCGAAGCGCAGGCGCTTCCGCTGTCGGCCGAAGCCGCGGGCGGCCGCGTGACGGTCAATGGGCGCGTGGTCTTTCGCGCGCTGTACGCGCAGGGCGATCTGACCCGCGTGCGCAGCGCGGAGGAGATGAAGGATTTCAGCCGTCAGCTGACGGCGGCCGCCCAGGAGACGGCGGCGCGGTACGAGCCTGTGATCGAGGTCACCGCTGTGACGGCCAAGGTGCTCAGCGGCAGGCTGCTTTTACGGGCCGAAATGAACGTATCGGCGGAGGCGGAAGAGACGCATCCCGTCAGCGCGGTGACGGCGCTGGAGGAGGAGAACGCCCAGGTGCTCGCCGAAACGGTTTCCGTGCAGCATACGGTGGGCGAAGGCGAGGCGCAGGGGCTGATCAAGGGAGAATTCGATCTGTCTCAGGCGCTGCAGGCGGATGAAGCGCTGATGGGCTGCGGCGAAGCCAGGGTGGAGGATATCCTGGGCGGGGCGAACGGCCGGGCGACCGTGACCGGCACCATCGACCTGACGGTGTACCATGCCTCCCGGATGCCGGGCCATCCGCTGGTTTCAACGCAGCACAGCCTTCCCTTTGAACAGCAGGTGCCCTTCAGCGGGGAGCCAGGCGAGGTGCTTTCGGCTTCGGTCAACGTGACCGATGTCGCGGCTGCGCTGGAGGAAGGGGAAAACGGAACCACGCTGCGGGTCGAGGTAGGGATCGACGCCCGCGTGCAGACGCTGCAGGAGGAGAAAACGGAGATTGTCAGCGACGTGTTCAGCGACTCCGGCGAGCTGCTGATCCCCTCCGGCGAGCGGATGGGCTTTTGCGTGGGCCATGTAAACGAGCATACCGCCGAAAGCGGCAGGCTGCAGCTGATGCTGCCCGAGGACGCGCCGCGCATTCAGACCGTGCTTGCGGCCTTCGTGCAGCCGGTGCTTGCGGGCTGCAAGCAGCAGGGCGGAAAGCTGCAGGCCGATATGCTGCTTCGCGCCACGCTGATCTATATGACGGAAGACAGCGGGATCCCGGTGTCCTACACGTCGGAGGAACCCGCAAGAATGGTTTTCAGCGGCGAACTGGGGGAAAACGACACGCTGACGCTTTCGGCCTCCCGGGTGGAGGCCGCTGCCGTGGCGGGAGACCGCGCGGAGATCCGCTATGTGCTGTCGCTTCGCGGCCGCGGCGCCCGTTACCGTCCGGTTTTTGTCGTGACCGACGTGGCCGAGGAGAACGCGCCGGCCAGCCCCGCTTCGGTGTCCATGTACAGGGTGCAGGGCGGCGAGAAAATGTGGGATATCATGAAGCGCTACCGGCTTTCTGGGGAAAGCCTGAAGGCGTTCAACGAGCAGCTGAAGGAGAAAGCCCCGGGGGATACGCTTCCCGCGGGAATGGAAATCATCGCGTACAGGCGATAAGCACGGACAGAAGGAGCAGGCAGGCGGCAAGAGGGCGCTTGCCTGCTTTTTGTATCCAAAGAAGAGCGGCGCATTGCGTCAGGATTCCCGTGAGCACGCACAGCATGCGGAAAAGGGGAGCGAAAGGGGCGAAATAAGCGGACGACAGCGAGTACGGCAGGAGGCAGGCCGCGATAAAAAACCCGTAAGCCAGCGCGGCCCGGGAATAATCCGGCCTGCGCCGGCCGCTGTACCAGCGCTTGGCGGCGCACGGCGGCAGCGCGGAAACGGCGGCGCTCCAGAGCCCGTGCAGTATCAGCGCGGGAACAAGGCCGGCAAAGGAAAGCGGACACGCGAAAAAGGCGCACAGCAGTGTGCGCCGGAGCAGGAAAGCCGTTCGATCCATCGTTATTTCCGGAAGATTTTCAGCTTGCCCGCCAGGTTGTCCAGGTCCGCCTTTACGGTGGCGTAAGCGCCGCCCGACTGCAGCATCTGATACAGGGAGGAAATCTGGCTGATTTCCTCGGCGCTGCTGGTGACGGCCACCTGGGTGATGCCGGGATGGATCGCCGCGGCGCGGTCCAGGATCATGCCGTTCAGCCGGTCGTCCACGGCGCCTTTGTAGGAATTGTCAAAGGTCACGCCCACCAGCGCGGTGTTCCCGGCCACGGCGGCAACGGCGGTATCCACTTCGGTCAGCTTCTGCACGGCGTCCCGCAGCTCCTGCGAGGCTTTGAGCGCGTCCTCGGAAGTGGAAAGGGCGGCGTCATTCCGCCCGTTCAGCGCGTCGCCGATGGTATTGCCCAGGTCGCCCAGAAGGCCGCCGTCGGTCGCCTGCGGAATGGCGCCGGGCTGCATCGGGCTCTGCGTCGCGCCCGTCATGTTTTTGGGATCAGCCGTGGGCGCGGTATCGGCGTTGCTGGCGCAGCCGGTCAGCAGCATGACCATCGTCAGTACGAGCATTACAAGAAACAGGATTCTTTTCAAAGCAAATCGCCTCCTCGCGGCTATTGTGCGCAGGGAGGCGATCATTTATCATTGGCAAATTCTAAAACTCATACAAAGCTTCGTTATAAAAAGATATCCTTTCGTTTTTCAATCCGACTGCGCGTTATTTCCTCTTGCTGTCCGATAAAAACGGAAAATTGGAAAGATATGCTTTACTGTACGGCCATTCTTTGGTATTACAAATAAAATGACATCTGATATTATTGGGAGATGCTGGTTTATGAGAAAAATCCCGTGGTTCGCGCTGATGCTGTTCCTGGCGCTGTGCATATGCTGCGCGCAGGCTGATGTGCTGACTTTTCCGTCTGATCTGACGACCATTGCGGAAGAAGCTTTTGCTGGCGATACTTCTCTGGACGAGGCGGTGCTGCCGGAACGGCTGAACGCCATTGGCCGCCATGCGTTTGCGTACAGCAGCCTGCGGCGCGTATACCTGCCGGAAACCCTAAATAGCATTGGAGATGATGCTTTTCTGGGCTGTCAGGATCTTGTCGCCTGGGGTTATCCGGATACTTATGGCGAGGAATACTGCCGTGAAAAAGGCATTCCCTACGAAGCGATTTCCACGCCGGCCGAGGAGTTTGCGTTTTCCTTCCCCAACGACAGTGAAGCGACCGTTACCGGATGGATGGGCGAAGGCGAAACTGTTATTATACCGGAAATGGCTGATGAGACGCACCGGGTCACGGCGATCGGGAATGACGCTTTCCGCAATAACAGCGCGCTGAAAAAGCTGTACCTGCCGACCGGCCTGGTCAGCATCGGAGACTGCGCGTTCAGAGATTGCGCCAACCTGGAGGATGTGGTTTTCCACGCGGGCCTGAAGCAGATCAGGCAAGGCGCGTTCTGCAACTGCGACAAGCTGCGGGACGCCGACCTGCCGGACAGCGTGGAAGTGATCGGCGGCGGCTATTACGGCGCGGTAGGCGCGTTCCAGGATTGCGACGCGCTGGAGAGCTTCCATTATCCGAGCAGCCTGACTGATGCTCCGTTCTACGAGGTGTGGCGCGGGAATCTTGCCAATTGTCCCAATCTCAAAACGGTCCAAAACGGTCACATTCAGCGAAGGCGTAACGAGCATAGCGCCGGGAACCTTCTGCGGCGCGGCGTCGCTGGAAGAAATCGACATACCCGGTACCGTGACCGATATCGGCGCGAACGCCTTCAACAGCTGCGCGGGACTGACTCGCATTTATATCCCGGCAGCGACATCCTTCATTGCAAACGACGCATTTGCGAGTCATGGCGAGGCTTTGGAGATCTGGTGCGAGTATGGATCAACAGCGCTGCAGCATGCTGTTGATCATAGTATCCAGTATTATTATCTGTCGTTGGTGCCATATCTGTGGCCTTCTGTGGTATACCAGGGCGAACCATACAGCGTGCCAGGCACAGTCTGTTCCAATTATATGCTTACCAATGTGAACATTCAGCTGGCTAACGGTTCCGACGGCGTGCTGCTGGCGGATATCAGCGTCGATCCACAGAACGAAACATATGCCCTGTATGGCGATCCCAGCGCTCAACTGGATCTGTGGCATTTGCCTTTGGGCAGCTACCGCCTGACCGTTGGCGCGGCCACGGCTAAATCCGAAGAAAGATTCTATTCTGTTTTCTTCCAGGTGAAGGAGCCGCCGCTGCGGATCAATACGAATGAGGCCAAGTTGCCGATCAATACGGTATATCCGATGGAATACGTTCGCCTTTCCGGCGTGCTGACGGCCAATTACCCCATCACGGACGTCTTCTGCAGTCTGCTGGATGTGGAAAACAACACGATGAAGGTATATTCCACCCAGCCTAACGCGCAAACGCTGGATCTGACGGAGATCGCACATTATTTTGATCGCTTTACAGGGGATGACATGAATCATCACTTTGATATCCGGCTGATGGTCACCGCTCACGGTGAAACCGTGATATTGAGCGAACGGCGTATGTTCTGCAGTGATCCGCACCTTAATCCCCTGACCGATATCCGGCTTGATCCGCTTTTCTCGCGCGGCGTTACTAAAAATCTGGAAAAACGCGCTTTCTGGTCTATGCGCCTGGCGTCGGAAATATATGACGAAGCCGATAAATTTGCCAAAGAAGCCTATATGCGGGATTACAGAAAAGAAGGCGACCGCAATCTTGTTCGCTACGGTTTTATGTGGAAGGATATCGAAAACACGGATTTAACCTATAACCGTCTGTGGGTTATTGCCGTGGAAGGCACGGTGCCAAATTCCATTGACCAGTGGGTGAGCAATCTGAATATGGGAGATGGCAGTTATCATCAGGGGTTCATGGAAGCCGCCAATGCCGTAATGGAGGGCTTCAGCCAGTATCGGACGGAAATCGAGGAAATACGTCCTCGCGACACCGCTGCAACGTACATGCCAGACCTGGTTTGGGTCGTCGGCCATAGCCGCGGCGCTGCTGTGGCCAATCTGCTGGGCGGCAAGCTGCTGGCGGAGGCGGGCTTTGATGAGTCGGGTATTTACGCAGCCTGCTTTGCCTGTCCCAACGTTTTTAAGAAGAGCGAGGTACCCTTGACTCCGAAAGGCACCGTAGAGGTATATGATATCGGCGGCGATATCGTTCCAGCGCTTCCGTTCGCAGCCTGGGATTATGGCCGTTACGGCACGGAGGTCGTCATCAACAGCGACGTTATCCAGAATGAACTTTTCCCAACAGTGCAGATCAACACACCGTCGGATATTGAGCCCCTGATCAGGACTTTGAGCAGTATTCCGCAACAGTATGCTCAGGCTCTGCTGGATATTATCGTAGAAAAATGGGAGAACGGCGAGTGCCCACAGAATGTGACCGGCATGCTCCAGAACTGGCTTGACGCTATGGCTGAGAACCTTGCGAATCCCAGCGTTATTCCTACGAGCCTGATCGGGAAGCTGGAACAAATGTATAAAAACTTTACCGGCAACGATTCTGTTTTGAAGCGCGGCGTCAACTCTCATCACAACAACACCTATGTGACCTGGATGTATGATCGTTATCCCAACGCAGTTTATAACGATTATCTGGCAAATTACTGATGCCGGTCGCATAATAATGAAGGCCATGCCGTAACTGCGCGGCATGGCCTTCGTATGTTGAATACATTTCAGAAAAAGAATCAGCTGTAAAAAGTGTTTCCGCCGATGAATTCGCGCAGGATCGAAAGCGGCGGGATCTCCTGCAGCGCGGATTCGGGCGCGGTGCGGAAATAATTGAGCGTTTTGATCAGGCGGATCGCCATGAAGTAGAAGGGATCGTCCTGCCGGACGCCCTGCAGCAGCGGATACGCCACTTTTTTCAAAACGGGCAATTCATAATGCAGCGCGCTGTTGAACACGATATCGGCCTGCTCCTGGAAGGGGAAGATCCATTTTTCTTCGCCCCGGCGGACGCTGTCCCACATGGCCAGCGTTCCCTCCGGCGTGGTGCCGCGGAACTGATAATCCCGCACGATGCGCCGCAGCAGCCTTGCGTCGGTTGTGCGGATGCGGTTGTGGTCGTCCAGGTTCAGGCAGGTCAGCTCGCTCAGGTAAAATTTGCAGATTTCGCCCGGGCGGAAGCCCTCGTGCAGGATGGGATTGAGGCCGTGGATGCCTTCCACGATCAGCATATCCTCCCGCCCGAGCCGCAGGGTGTAAGCGTTGTCCCTGCGCGTGCCGGTGGTGAAATCATACAGCGGCATGCCGGTCTCCTGACCGTCCAGCAGGCGGCGGACGGAGGTGCGGAAGAGATTTGTATCCAGCGCGTCCAGGGCTTCAAAATCCGGCTTTCCGTCGGCGTCCAGCGGCGTATCCGCCCGGTCGCGGTAGAAGTTGTCCATCGAGATCAGCACGGGCTTCAGCCCAAGCACCCGCAGATGCACCTTGAGCCGGTTGGCCGTGGTGGTTTTTCCGCTGCTGGAGGGACCGGCGAGGAAGACGGCCCGCGCGTTCATGCGCAGGATATCCTCGGCGATATCGGCCAGCGATTTGTCGTGCAGCGCTTCGTTGACGCGGATGAATTCGTTCAGCTCGCCCTTGTCGATCAGCCGGTTCAGATCGGCGGCGTTGCGGCAGCCCAGAACCTGGCACCAGTAGTTGCTTTCAAAGAAGGTGGCCATGTGCTTGGGCCGCGAAACATACGGCGCGGGCACGCCGGGATCGGCCGGGCTGGGCATTTGCAGGATCAGGCCCGGCGGATGATAGCGCAGGGCGAATACCGGCACGTCGCCGGTGGCGGGCAGCATGGCCCCGTAAAAGTATTCCGCGAGACCGCCGCATTCATAAATGTTGAAATAATCGAACTGCCGGTAGGCGAGCAGCTCGGATTTATCGGTCCAGCCCAGGGAGTTGAAATAATCGATGGCCTGCTGACGGGACCAGCGGCTGCGCACGAAGGGCAGGTTGGCGTCCACGATCTCGCGCATGGTTTGCTCGATCAGCTGCGCGTCCCCCTGCAGAACGCGCTTGCCTTCCAGCTGCAGATACAGGCCGAAGCCGATGCTGTGCTCGATGCGCACGCGCGCGTCCGGATAACAGCGCCGCACGGCCATGAGCAGGATGAACCGCAGCGAACGCTCGTAGATGCGGCGGCCCTCCTCGTGCTGGAAGGTGATCGGCGTGAGGCGGCAGTCCTTTTGCAGCTTCGTGTTCAGCTCCAGCACTTTGCCGTCGCAGAAAGCGCCCAGCGCCTTCGGATGATCAGGGGGCAGCAGGGCGGCGAATGCCTCCGCTACGGTCGCGCCGGGCTCGCAGTTCCATTGTTTGTCGTTCCAGCAAATGATCAAGCGCCATTCGCCTCCTTTGCGGCTTCCTGAGCGGCCAGCTTGTTCTGCCACTGCAGCAGCTTGGTGGAAATATAAGCGGGGTTCTGTTCCTCGGCGAGGGCGCAGGCGCGCACCATGGCCTTGCGGCTGTTTTCGCCCTTCTGGAAGGTGACCGTCACGATGTACAGGCCGTGATCGCCGCAGACGCAGAGCGCCTGCTGCCGTCCGTCGGGACGGGCGACGTAGCCCGCCGCCAGATCGTAGCGGTGGCCGCAGACCGGGCAGGGCGGCTGCTGGGCGTGCTTGCCCCGGAGCGCGTCGGAAACGCGGCTGACCCGGATGATGTCGACCTTTTCGGTGTGGCGCGTGCGTTCCTCGTGCGTCAGCTTGCGGGCGGTCTGCGGGAAGCGGAGCACATCCTCCGGCTTGGGGCATTTTTTGAACACCAGCGCCGTATAGTATGCGTCGTTCAGCGCGTTATGAAAAGGATGCTCTTCCTCGGGCGGGATCTCGAAATGCTCCATGGCGCTTTTGAGCCCCGCGCGGTTTTTGGTGTCGCCGACCAGCTCGCCGTACAGCCGCTGCAGGTCGTACATGGCGGGGAACGGCGTTTTATAGCCGAAGAAATCCAGGTTCTGCTGCAATACCGATATATCGTCGCAGCCCCAGGTCAGCAGGGCGCAGTCGTTTCCGCACCATTGGCGGAATCTGTCGGCGGCCTCGACAAACTGCGGCGCGTCGCACAGGTCGTCCTGATCGATGCCGGTGATGCGCTTGATGCGCGGGTGCAGCTTGACGTAATGGGTGGGCTGGATCAGCTGGTTGAAGCTGTCGGTTATTTCCAGGCTGTCGTTCAGGCGGATGGCGCCGATCTGGATCATTTCAAACAGCAGCTTGCCGCCAACCGATTTGTAAGCGCTGCTGTTATAGCTCATGGGCTGGTTCCATTCCAGGTCCATCACGATATAGTCCATGGTATTATCGTTTCCCTTCGGTTATTTGTTGATCAGGTACTTTTCAAAGGCTTTTTCCCAGTCGATATGGATTTCGGGCGCGCAGCGGGCCAGCGTCAGCGCGATATTCGCGGCGAGCGCCCACCATCCGATCCAGTGCGCCAGCGCCGCGCACAGCAGGCTGATTTCACCGAGCAGCCGCATGAACGACAGGTAATGGCGGGAAATGGCCGCGCGGTCGTAGCGCGCCTTCTGGCTTTCGGTCAGGGTGTTGAAGCCCGTTACATAATCCGCGCCCTTTTCTTTTTTGACGGCGAACAGGATGGCGCATCCGAAAAACACGGCGGCCAGGCTCAGACAGCCAAAGATCCAACTGCCGTTCAATTGGCTCATTCCTCCGTTCCGTACTGCGCGGCGCTGCTGCCGGCCAGCGCGCCGGTCGAAAACGCGATTTGCAGGCTGAAGCCGCCGGTGAACGCGTCCACGTCGATCACCTCGCCCGCGAAGAACAGGCCGTTCACCTTTTTGCTCATCATGGTGGCGGGATTGATTTCCTTTACGCTTACGCCGCCGCAGGTGACGATGGCTTCCTCCATGGGACGGGTTCCGGCGATTGTCAGCGGGATGGCCTTCAGCGTCCCCACGATGCGCGCGCGCTCGGCCGCCGTGATCCGGGAGGGCTGCTTTTCGCCGCTGACGCCGCACAGCGCGGGAAAGATCTCGGCCATGCGGGACGGGAGCAAGGCGGGCAGGATGTTCTGCAGCTGCTTGCGGGGATTTTCGCCGAAATCCCTGAGCACCCGGGCGTCCAGCTGCTCGGCGGTCAGGCCGGGCTTCATGTCCAGCGTCAGGCGCACGTCCTGCCAGTCGGCCGTCGCCAGCACGCTGGAAAGGCTCAGCACCAGCGGCCCGGACACGCCAAAATGGGTGAAAAGCATTTCACCCTGCTCGCAATACTTTATTTTACCATGAACACTGGCTGTAAGGCAAACATTTTTCAAAGAAAGGCCCTGCAGCCGTTTCGGCCAGTCCTCGCGGGTGATCAGCGGCACCAGAGAGGGGCGAAGCTCCGTAACGGTGTGGCCCAGCTCCCGGGCGAAGCGGTAGCCGTCGCCCGTGGAGCCGGTGACGGGATAGCTTTTGCCGCCGGTGGCGATGATGGCGGCGTCGCAGGGGATCATGCGCTCGCCCAGCGCGTCGCGCACGCGCACGCCGGTCACGCGACCTTCCCCGGTCAGGATCTCCAGCACCTCGGCCTGCAGCTTCAGCGCCTGCCCCCTGAGCGCGTTCAGAAAAGCCTTGCTTACGTCGCTCGCGTGATCGCTGACCGGAAACACGCGGCTGCCGCGCTCCACCTTGACGGGACAGCCCAGGCTGACCATCAGCCGCTGCAGGTCGTCGGGGGAGAGGAAGCGCAGCGCCGAGTACAGAAAACGCGGGTTGCGCTGCACGCTGCGTAAAAAGGTTTCGGTATCGCAGGCGTTGCAGATATTGCAGCGCCCCTTGCCGGTGATATACAGCTTTTTGCCGAACTTCTCGTTTTTTTCCAGCAGGGTGACTCTCGCTCCCGCGCGCGACGCAAACAGCGCGGCAGAAAGCCCCGCCGCGCCGCCGCCGATGATGACAACGTGATTATTTGCTTTCATTCATGTATACGCTGTAAGCGTCCCATACCTCTTCTAATTGTTTGAAGCGTTCCGCGACGATTTCCCGGTTCTTGATGCCCAGCGCCACGATCATCGCGTTGATCACGCTCATGGGCGCGGCCATGGAATCCACAAAGCTCGCCATATCGGTGCGCACGGACAGGCAGATGTCGGCGCTGTCGTGCAGCGGGCTCATGGGGCCGTCGGTGATGCCGATCACCTGCGCGCCCCGGATGCGGGCGAAATGCATGGCCTCGATGGTGCGGCTGCTGTAACGGGGAAAGCTGATGGCCAGCAGCACGTCGTCCTTTTCCACCCGGGAGATGGATTCAAACACGTCGGTGCTGCCCGCCGCAACGACCCGCACGTCGTCCAGGATATAATGCAGGTAATAGCCCGTAAACTCCGCGAGCGGGGCCGCCGAGCGCAGGCCCAGGATGTAGATGCGCCGCGCGCCCGAGATCACGTGAACAGCCGCCTCGAAGGCCTTTTTGTCGATGTCCTCGATCGTCGTGCGGATGTTCTGCATGTCGGCCTTGAGCACGGTGGAGAGCACGCTGCCCTCGTCGATATCCGACGTCATCTCAAACCGCTGCGTGGCGGTCAGGCGGTGGCGGACCAGCTCCTGCAGACTCTGCTGAAGCTCCGGATAGCCCGCGTAGCCCATGGCGACCGCGAGGCGCACGACGGTGCTTTCGCTGACGCCTACCTCCTCGCCCAGCCGGGACGCGGTCATGTATACCGCCTTGTCGTAGTGCTGCGCGATGTATTCGGCGATCCGGCGATGGCTTTTGCTCAGCCTGCTTCCGCTGCGGTTCAGGCGGGTGATCAAATCCTGCGCTTGCTGCATAATTTCAACCTCGGAAAATTAAAAACTAAATAAAATTATACAGCATTTTGCCTGAAAATGCAATATCAGCCGATCAAATCCTGCAAATTGCCTTCGGCCCAGTCGCTGGCGTCCCGGTATCCGCCCAGCAGGGTGAGCACCGGATGCCCTTCCTGCAGAAGCGCCATATCGCTGCCGGGGCTGTGGGGCTCTACTTTCATGCCCTCTTCCAGCCAGAAGTAGACGTGCCCGCGCGGGCTTACGCGCTTTTCATAGCTGTCCAGAAAGAAGGCGTCGCTCAGCGGGGCCAGGCGCAGGGGCTTCCACTGATCCGCCGGCAGAGCGGGCGCGTTCAGGTTCAGCAGGCACAGGCGGGGCATCGGGCGGTCTTTGACCTTTTCGGCGATCGATATCGCCAGGCGAGCCAGATGCAGCAGCGATTCCCAGCCTGCGCCCACGCAGATCGATACGGCCATGGACGGGAGATTGCACATCCGCGCTTCCCGCGCGGCGGACACCGTGCCGCTGTAATATACGGCGGTACCGGCGTTTTCGCCGTTGTTGATGCCCGAAAACACAAAATCGATGGGCTTGCTGCTGAGCAGTCTGCCCAGCCGCGCGCAGTCCACCGGCGTGCCGGCGATCGCGAAGGCGTCCGCGCCTTCCCACGGCACTTCGCGCACCATCAGCGGCGACGTCAGCGTCAGGTGGTGGCTCGTGGCGCTTTGCTGCGTTTCCGGCGCGCAGAGCGTGACCGTGTGCCCGGCTTCCAGGGCGGCGGCGCACATGGCTTTCAGGCCGATGGCGCCGATCCCGTCGTCGTTTGTCAGCAGAAAATGCATGAAAAGCTCCTTTCAGCATCGGGGATTCCACTATTATAGCGGATTTTCAGCCCGGGAGCAAGCATGATTGCCGGATTCCTTCATAAAATACGGAAAGGGGTGATAAAATGACGTACACAAGGCTCAGCGGGAACGGCGCGGCCTTCGGGTGGCTGCGGGAGGGAAAAATTACGGTGGGCGGATTGCTGCCCGATACCGATTATCAGCTGATCTGCGAGCGCGACAGATTCCCCGTCCGTACCGACGCCGGGGGTGCGTGGTCCGGACAGCTGCTGCATGACGTGCCGCTGTGCGTGGCAATCGGCGACAAGCCTGTGCTTTGGGATGAAAACCGGATCAACGCGGCGTCCGCTTCGGCCTTGCTCACGCCGCGCGCGCAAAAACCGGCGGAGGAAGGAAAAGACGAGCCCATGCGGGCGGAAATACCGGAAACAATCCCCGCGACAGAAGCCGATGTGGCCGCAGAAGCCGATGCCGCCGCGGAAGCCGATGTGGCCGCGGAAGCCGATGTGGCCGCGGAAACCGATGCCGCCGCGGAAACCGATGCCGCCGCGGAAGCCGCCCCCGTGCAATATCGGGAGCCGTCGCGGAATCCGCCCGTGGACGCGCTGCCCGCGCTGGAATGGCCGCGGGCAGCCGCGCAGATAAAGCCGTACTTTGAAACCCGGCTCCCGGTAAAACTGTTTGACGCCCCGGGCTGGCGCGTCGTAAAGGCGCACGAGGCGGGCATGGATTGCTGCTTCGGCTATCAGACAAAGGAGGACCGCGTGAGCGAGGTGCTGTACGGCGTGCGCGCCCGCGGCAGCCTGATGCCGCCCAAGGGGCTGCAGGGCTACCGCTACGAACGCGCACTGGACGGGAGCGGGTACTGGGTATTGCGGCAGCGCGTTTGATACTATTCTTCTTCTGTGAACCGTGATGCGAAGGCTCCCGCCGGGGAGGGAGCCTGTCCGGGGCCTTCCGGCCCGCTTTTCGCTGTTCGCTTGCGCTGGCCGAAGGCCAGGATTACCATCCCAAGGGAAGGTTTTCCGGGCGCTCAAAGCCCCCGGACCCCGGCTGCGGCGGTTGCGGCGCAACTTGTCGAAAAAGCAACTTGTCGCTGTCAGTAAGATAGGGTATGCCACCGCTCCCGGGCAGCACGGCAAAGCCGCGCTAACTGTGCGCGAAGCGCACAGTGAACAAGAAGGAAAATTCCCGACAAAACAAGCTCGCTTGTTTTTCGGTGAATTTTCTCTCTTGTTCTTTATGCCCGGGAGCTTTCTTGCCCCCATAGACCAAACAGGCGGAAGCAAGTGATGGGTCCAGGGGTTTCGAGCGCCCGGAAAATCTTCCCTTGGGATGATTTTCAGCGAGAAACGGGCCGGAAGGCCCCGGATGCAGAAGTCCCCTGGCGAAGAGCTCGAGAGCGAGCAGCTCTCGAACGTTCCCTTTTGTGCCTTCATTCATCCTTTGTGAATTGCTCTTAGAACGCGAACAGTATGATGCTTCCGGCTATGCGAAACGGAGCCGAAGCGCACGGCGAATGCGTATTACTTCCGCTTCCGGAACGGCGTAAAGGTGAAAGCGTATTTCAGGGCCAGGAACGCTTTTTGCAGAGGATTCAGCCGCTGACGCAGCTGCGCATAGGCGTCCTTTGCGCCGCGAAGCTCGCCGCGGCCGGGAGCGTGACGCCCGTAACGGAGGGCGCTGACGGCCTGCGCGGTCTCTTGCAGCGGCAGGCTCAGCGCTTTCCCGGCTCGGCAGCCGTAATCCAGCAGCGTTTCATCGGGCTGCATCGGCGTTTTGAGCAGGGCGGCGCATTGCAGGATGGCCTGCCAGAGCAGGATCAGCGCGTCGCCGCCGTCCCTCTGGCGGTTGGCGCGCCGCAGCGGATCGGCGCTATGGATGCGCCAAGCCAAAAGCGCGATGAGGGCGAGGATCAGCAGCAGCCACAGCCACCACAGACTGTGCCGGACGGGCGATTGCGGCGCGGCCGGCTCGGGCGTCGGCGTCGACTGCTCGGGCGCGGGCGACGGCGTGGGCGTGGGCGTCTGCTCGGGCGCCGCGGGCGGAACGGACGGGCTGTCCGGCTGATCGGGCAAGGGCGAGGGCGTGGGCGCGGGCGTCGGCGTCGGCGTCGCGGGCGGCGGCGTGGGCGTGCTGTCGGGGGATTCCTTCGGCGGCGTGGCCGACGGCCCGGAGGGCGGAGGCACTCTGCTGCCGCTGTTGTCCGGGCTGCCATAGCCCGGCGTCGCGTCAAAAGTGACCCAGCCTAACCCATTAAAGTATATTTCCGTCCAGGCGTGGGCGTTGGTGCCATGCACCTCGGCGATCCCGTTCGCGTCCGGATTGGCGGCATAGCCTTCCACATAGCGGGCGGGAAGCCCGGCGATGCGGCTCAGCACGGTCATGGCCGTGGCGAAGTACGTGCAGTAACCCTGCTTTTCGCCCAGCAGGAACCAGGCGGCAAAGTCCACGTCCCGCGGTGGGACCTGCACATCCAGCGTATACCGGTAATTGCTTCGCAGATAATTGCGCAGGGCGACGGCCTTCTGCCAGTCGGATTCGCAATTCGCGGTGATTGACGCCGCCATATCGAACAGCTCCTGCTGGATATGATCGGGCAGAAGCGTGTACGCGCTGACCGCGGCCGGATACAGCGGATCCTCCACGCGCGCGGCCTGCGCGGCCAGGGCGGCCATGCCGCTGTCCGTGGCCTGCATGGAAAGGTATTCGCCGCCGTAGCTGTTTCCGCTTTTCAGATTGCGGGTCAGAAAAATCTCGCTGCCCTGGTTGAAATAGGGCGTCATGTGCTCGCCCGTTTCGAGCGAGCGGATGCGCTGGGGCACAAAAAGCGAGCTTGCGCCCGAAGAGGCGAACTGCACGCTGAAGCGCTGCGTCGACGGCGATGCGGTCAGCGGATAAGCTGTCTGGAACAGCTCGTCCCGCCGGGCGCGGTACAGCGGGGAGTTCCAGTAATACCGGCGGGCGCTGATGCTGTCATACCAGTACGCGCCCGTATACGTGTCCATGATCGCGCCGCGCAGGTAGGTCGTATCGCTCGTGTTTACGTACATGACCAGGCGCTCGTCGGGGTCCGGCCTGCCGCCCAGGCGGCGCTCGCCCAGCGGCATCCAGCCGTCGGCGGCCAGGGAATACCGCGCGCGCTCCTGCTGGAAGAAGAACCGGTCGTTGATCGCTTCGCGCAGATCGTCCGCCCATTGGGCCAGCGTGGGCGATTTGAACCCTTCCTGCGGCGATATAAGCCAGGAAAGCGCAAGCAGCGCCGCGGCCAGCGGCACAGCCCAGGGCGAAAAGCGCAGGGCGTGCGTTTCGGGCGTGTTTTCAAAGCTGTGCGTCAGCGTATAGGACAGCAGCAAGGCGGGAAGCACGGGCAGCATGTACAGGCTTTCCCTGTGCAGCCCGAGCATCCATTCGCCGGCCAGCAGGCCCGCGGTGATCGTGACGGGCAGCACCACGTCGATATCCGGGCTGGAGAGCATATAGCAGAACAGCGTCAGCCAGATCGCCAGCTGGCAGCACAGCGCGTCGCCGTTCAGCACCATGGCGAGCGGCACGTCGCGGATCAGAAGCACCAGCGCGCGCATCAGCTGCAGGGTCTGCTGAAAAAACCCCTGGCCGAACGCGAATAAAAGGCCCTGACCGGCGGCAAGCAGCAAAAGCCCCCACGCAAGCAGCCGCCTGCGCAGGCTCAGCAGGGCGCAGAAGACCGATACCGCGGCGCACAGCATGGCGTAGCGCGGCAAAAGAAAGCCCTGCCCCGCCGCGGCCAATAGCGGCATGCCCATGCCCAGCGCCAGCAGCAGGGTGATCAGTCCCCGGGCCAGGGCCACGGGGATTTTTTCACGCAGGCGTAACATAGCATACCTCCACCATATTCTGCTGCAGCTGAGCGATATACGGACGGTCGTCGGGCGCGTCCGGCGTATGGGTAATATAATAGACGCGCGCGGACGGCCCCATGCCGCGGATATGCTTGATCGCTTCCACCACGCCGGCGTTCAGCTGCGCGGTGATGATCACCGTGGCCCCGGTGCGGCGCATCCGGCGAAGCTCCAGATTGAGCACCCGGTAAAACTCGATGCCGCCCTCAAAGGACTGACGGGCCAGCATTTCAGCCAGCACGCCGGTATTGCCGCTCCGGTCGCTGAGAAACTCGCCGGTCTGCCGGCCGTACAGCGGCACGCGCACGGGGATATCGCCCCGGACCTGCATTTCGGCCACGCTCAGCGCCGTTTCGCACAGCGTGTCGCGCAGCTGCGCCGCGGCCTCGGGATCGCCCGCTGCCGGGCCGGGCGCGGCGCAGTCCAGCAGGATCAGCGTGTCGGGCGGCGCGGGCGTTTCAAACTTGCGCACGATCAGCTCCCGCCTGCGGGCGGTCAGCTTCCAGTGCACGCGCTTGAGCGGATCGCCCGCGCGGTAAGCGCGCGTGTCCTCGGGGCTGGCAAGGTCTTCGGTGTTCCGGTTCTGCAGGCTGCGGCCCTCGTCGCTCTGCAAAAACCGCAGCGGTTCCACGTCGAAGCTGCGGGGAAGGACCAGAATCGGGCGCAGCATATCCTCTCTTTTGATGCGCGCGCGAAACAGGCCCAGTATGTCGGTATACTCCAGACTGGCGACGCCAATCCGGATCTCGCCGATATGCCGGGCGGTGAATTCGGCGGTCAGCCTGCCTTCGCCGCGGCGAAGGGGCAGAAGCCGGGTTTCTTGTTTTTCGCCAAGAGTCACGATGACGCCCAGCGGGGAGATAGGCAGCAGGGTTTTGCCGGTGACGCGGACGCTCAGCAGCGCGCGGTCGCCGCGGGGCAGCCTGGACGGCGAAACGCCGCAGTCAACCGCAAGCGCGCGCCGGGCCGCGAGCACGGCGACCAGCGAAAACAGCATGGCGAGCAACGCGAATACGGCGGCCAGATAGAATATCCGCCCGCCCAGGGAAAGCCCGCTGTACAGCGCGCTGAAGGCGATGACCAGCAGCGCGCGGCCTCGGGCTGTCATGTATAATTCCCCGGAACGGGGACCGCGCTCAGAATGGACGCGAGCAGCCTGTCGGCCGACTGGCCCTTCATGCGCGCCTCGGGGGAAAGCACCAGCCTGTGGGTGCATACCGGCAGCGCGATGCGTTTCACATCGTCCGGGAGCACGTAATCCCGGTTGTTCATCAGGGCGCAGGCCTGGGCGGCGCGGATCAGCGCGATGGCGCCGCGCGGGGAGATGCCCAGGGTGAGATGGGGATGGCTGCGCGTGGCCGCCGCGATCTGCGCGACATAGGAGCGCACTTCGGGGCTGCAATAAACCGTGCCCACCTGCTCCTGCATGGCAATCACGTCGTTTGCGCTGCATATGCTTTGCAGCGTTGAGAGCGGATTGGAAGGGCTGCTGTACCGCTCCAGTACGTCCATTTCTTCCTCGATGGTCGGATAGCCGATGGCGATGCGCAGGAAAAAGCGGTCCATCTGCGCTTCGGGCAGCGGATACGTGCCCACAAAGTCCACCGGGTTCTGCGTGGCGAGCACCATGAAAGGACGCGGCAGCGGATGCGTGACGCCGTCCACCGTCACCTGCCCTTCCTCCATTACCTCCAGCAGGCTGGATTGCGTGCGGGGGGAGGTGCGGTTGATCTCGTCGGCCAGTACGATCTGGCTCATGACGGCGCCGGGCTTGAACTCCATCTGTCCCGTGGTCAGGCTGGGCATGGTGAAGCCCGTGATGTCGCTGGGCATTACGTCGGGCGTAAACTGAATGCGCCGGAACGTGCAGTTCAGGGATTTGGCCAGCGCCGCAACCAGCGTGGTCTTGCCTACGCCGGGCACGTCCTCGATCAGCACGTGCCCCTTGCACAAAAGAGCGATCAGCGCCAGCTCGATGGCCTCGTTTTTGCCGACGATCACCCGGCGGATGTTCTGCTGCAACGCATATACGATGGAACGAACCTGTTCTTGCTGCATGGAAAGCTCCTTGAAAACAGAATGATACAAATACAGTATAGCGTAAAATGACGAATGTTGCAATATTTTCGTAAAACATACGAAACATTTACATTCTGTTCACAGCCTTCAGTATACCCTGTTTTTCTCTGTCAACGTAGCGCTGCTACGCCTCCCTCCATTCAGCTTAGCCAGGGCGAAAAATCCATCCCAAATCTGATAATCTTTTATACTGAGAATAGTATTACATCTTTGGGCGTCTTTTTCGTTCTGGCTGTGCGTTGGACGCCCCCGCCCTGCGCAAGGGCTTGCGCGCGGATTCCGGGCGGCAATCTGCCGGATTGCCCGCCCTCAGCCTCACTGCGTTCGGCGCTGCTCCGGTCAATACAGCGCTGCTGCGCCTTTCTTCGTTCCGTTTTGCCAGAACAAAAAATCCATCCCAAATCTGTTAAGATATAAGAGCCATGATGCAAACAGGAAAATAAGATCAGGGAGAACGACGAGAGCGCTGCCCTCGAGCAACGTAGCGCTGCTACGCCTCCCTCCATTCAGCTTAGCCAGGGCGAAAAATCCATCCCAAATCTGATAATCTTTTATACTGAGAATAGTATAAAACCGTAATATGATTGAGAAAAACGCGTCAGCATGCAAAAAGCCGCCGCAAAGCGTTTGCTCTGCGGCGGCGGGGGTTACGGTTTGTTCAGCGGGCGCGGATGCGATCAGCGGCCGAACTGAGCGTCGTTGTTGCCGGAAACGGTGGTCCACATCTCCAGCATGTTGATGGGATCGTTGAAGTCGGCGATCCAGCCGTTACGGGCGATGCCGAAGTTGCCTTCCTTGCGCTCGTTCAGGAACACGGCCCAGTCGATGGACTTGATGGTCATGTTGATGCCGATCTGGCTGAAGTCCTGCTGCAGGCACTCGGCGATGGCGATATGGCCGGAGGTGTTGTTGGTCAGGTACTCGAAGCTGATGGGGGTAGCGGCGGACAGCATGCCGTCGTCGCCGAACTCGAAGCCGGCGCTCTTGAGCAGCTCGATCGCCTGATCCACATCGGGCTCTTCGGCGAAGTAGCCGTCAGCGCCGTTGGGATAATTCCAGTTGGCAGCGTCCTTGAAGATGCCGCCGTTGCCGTCGGCCATGCCGGCAGGCAGGAAGGAGGTGGCGATCTTCTGGCCGGTCTGGCCGACGGTATCGATGATGTACTGACGGTCGATCAGCAGGCTCAGGGCCTTACGGAAGTTGGCGGCCTGCTCGGCAGTCATGCCGTCGAACATGGAGCTCTTCACGTTGAAGATCACATAGTAGGTGCCCAGCTCGTCCACGATGTGGAACTCGGGGTTATCCAGCAGGGTCGCGATCTGGTCGGTGGGAACGGAATCGGTGAAGTCCAGGTCGCCGTTCTGATAGGCGGCGAAGATGGCGGTGTCGTCATCGCTCAGCATGAACTCCAGGCGCTCGATCTTCACGTTCTCGGCATCCCAGTAGTAGGGGTTCTTCACATACACCATGGACACGTTGTGATCCCAGCTCTCCAGGGTGTAAGCGCCGCTGGAAACGAAGCCGGCTTCCAGAGCCCAGGCGCCGGGGTTATCGGCGGTGGCGGAAGCTTCCACGCAGGCCTGCTGCACGGGGAAGAAGGTGGGGAAAGCGGCCAGGTCCAGCATGTAGGCGCAGGGCGCGGTCAGCACGACGGTGAACTGCTTGCCATCCTCGGAAGCGGTGGCCTGCAGGTTGTCGGGGAAACCGGCGATGCCGTTGAACATGTAGCTGTAGTCGGCGGCAGTCTCATCGGCGGCGGCGCGCTTCCAGCTGTACTCAAAGTCCTTGGCGGTCAGGTCGCTGCCGTCGGACCATTTCAGGCCCTCGCGGATATCGAACACATAGGTCAGGCCGTCTTCGCTGACGGTGTAGCCGGTGGCGAAGTTGGGTACGCAGTCGCCGTTGGCGTCATAGGTGTACAGACCGCCGAAGCTGTTGGCAGCCAGGCAGGCGCCGTCCACGCTGCTGTTCAGGGCCGGATCCAGCTTATCGGGCTCGGAGGCCAGCTGCAGGCGCAGGGTGGTGTTCTCGCCGAAATCGGCATACATGAAGAACTTGGTGCCGTAGGGGTTGGAATAGAAGCCGGTCAGGCCTTCCTTGGCCATGTACACATCGTTGTAGTAGTAGATGGGCACGATGGCGCCGGTATCCATCAGCATGTCTTCCGCCTCGTGCATCAGCTTGGCGCGCTCGGCGAAATCAGTGGTGGCCTTGATGGTGGCGATCATCTCGTCATACTTGGTCCATTCCGGTTCGCTGCCGGCATCGGCCAGGGCAGCGGCGCTGCTCATGACCATCAGTACGGCCATCAGAAGAGCAAACAGTTTCTTCATAGGATCATTTCCTCCCGTTTTATTTATATCAACCGCATTGCGCGGCGGATACCAGGATTATTTGTTGTGGCAGGCCACCTGCCGGCCGTTGCCGCGGTCGGTCAGGCTGGGACAGCTTGCGGCGCACTGCTCTGTGGCGTAGCGGCAGCGCGTGCGGAAGGGGCAGCCCTTGGGCATGTGCAGGGGGGAAGGCACGTCGCCTTCCAGGATGATGCGGTGCTTGTGCCGCGCTGCCTCGGGATCGGGCATGGGGATGGCCGAGATCAGCGACTGGCTGTAGGGGTGCACGGGATTATTGATGATATCGGCTGCGCTGCCGATCTCCACGATCTTTCCCAGATACATCACGGCGATGCGGCGGCTCATGTGCTGCACGACCAGCAGGTCGTGGGCGATGAACAGATAGGCGATGCCCAGCTTCTGCTGCAATTCCTCGAAGGTGTTCACGATCTGGGCCTGGATCGACACATCCAGGGCGGAAACGGGCTCGTCGCAGACGATGAAGCGCGGATTCACGGCCAGGGCGCGGGCGATGCCGATGCGCTGGCGCTGTCCGCCGGAAAACTCGTGAGCGTAGCGGTTGGCGTGCTCGCTGTTGAGCCCCACCAGCGTCAGCAGCTCGGCGATGCGCTCGGCGCGTTCCTTTTTATTGCTGTACAGATGATGGATGTCCAGCGGCTCGCCGATGATATCCGATACCGTCATGCGGGGATTGAGCGAGGAATACGGATCCTGGAATACGATCTGCATATCCTTGCGGAAATCGCCGATGTTTTTTTCGGTGACCAGCTTGCCGTCGAAATACACTTCGCCGGCGGTAGGCTTGTACAGGTGCAGCAGCGTTCTGCCGACCGTGGTTTTGCCGCAGCCGGATTCGCCCACCAGGCCCAGCGTTTCGCCCTTGTCGATGGTGAAGGAAACGCCGTCCACCGCCTTGAGCACCAGCTTGTTGAGCACGCCCGATTTAACGGGGAAATACTCCTTCAGATTGCGGACATCCACCAAAGGCTTGTTTTCGCTCATTTGGCTTCACCGCCCTTCGATTCTTCATACATTTGTCTGATATTGTTCCAGCAGGCCGCGATATGGTTCTCGTTCACCCAGACCTCCTCGGGATGCTCGGTCAGGCAGATCTTCATGGCGCAGTCGCAGCGCGAGGCGAAGGCGCAGCCCTTGGGCAGGTTCAGCAGGTCGACCGGCGTACCGGCGATGGGGATCAGCTTCTCATGGGTTTTGGTGATCCGGGGAATGGAGCGGATCAGCCCCTTCGTGTATTCGTGACGGGGATTGTAGAAGATCTCGTCCGCCGTGCCGCGCTCGCACACCTTGCCGGCATACATGACGATGATCTCGTCGCAGATATCGGCGATCACGCCCAAATCGTGGGTGATCATGATGATCGCCATGCCCATTTTCCGCTGCAGGCTCTGCATCAGCTCCAGGATCTGCGCCTGAATGGTCACGTCCAGGGCGGTGGTGGGCTCGTCGGCGATCAGGATATCGGGCTCGCAGGCCAGCGCCATGGCGATCATCACGCGCTGGCGCATGCCGCCGCTCAGCTCGTGCGGATACTGCTTGAGGCGCTTTTCGGGCTCGTTGACGCCCACCAGCTGCAGCATTTCCAGCGCGCGGGCGTTGATCTGTTCCTTTGTGCGGTCGGTGTGGATGCGGATAGCTTCCCGCAGCTGACTTCCGACGGTGAACACGGGGTTCAGGCAGGTCATGGGATCCTGGAAGATCATGGAGATCCTGCTGCCGCGGAAGGACTGCATTTGCTGGGGCGTATACTTGAGGATATCCTCTCCGTTGAACAGCACCTGGCCTTCGGTCACCCGGCCGTTGTCCGTCAGGATGCGCATGACCGAATAGGCGGACACGCTTTTTCCGCTGCCCGATTCGCCCACGATGCCAAGCACCTTGCCGCGGTCCAGGTTATAGGAAATACCGTTGACCGCCATGACCTCGCCGGCGTCGGTAATGAAGGAGGTATGCAGGTTCTTTACTTGTAAAAGCGGTGCGTTGCTCATGGTATCACTTCCTCAGCTTGGGATCAAAGGCATCCCGCAGGCCGTCGCCCAGCAGGTTGAAGGACAGAACGATCAGACAAATGCCCACCGCGGGGAAAATCAGCTTGTAGGGATAAGCCTGCAGCGCCTGGCGGGCGGCGTTGGCCAGCGAGCCGAGGCTGGGCATGGGCGCCTGCACGCCAAGGCCGATAAAGCTCAGAAAGCTTTCGGTGAAAATGGCGGAGGGGATCTGCAGGGCGGTGGAAATGATGATCACGCTCATGCAGTTGGGCAGGATATGCTTGCGGATGATGCGGCTGGGCTTCGCGCCCATCGCGCGGGCGGCCAGCACGTATTCGTTGTTCTTGATGGTCAGGATCTGGCCGCGGACCAGGCGCGCCATGCCCACCCAGTACAGAAGGCCGAATACCGTGAACATGCTCAGCATATTCGTGCCGATGGAAGCCAGGACGGTGCCCTGCAGCTTCTGCCCGAGCACCTGGTCCAGCACCACGGAGAGCAGGATCACCATCAGCGTGTCGGGCAGCGAGTAGATCACGTCCACGATGCGCATCATTACCAGGTCCGTGCGGCCGCCGGCGTAACCGGCGATCGATCCGTACAGAAGGCCGATGATCAGCACGATCAGCGAGGCGAAGAAGCCTACCGACAGCGATACGCGCGCGCCGTAGATCACGCGGATGAAATAGTCGCGGCACAGCTCGTCCGTGCCGAAAATATGCGGGAATATTTTTTCGCCCTTATCGATGGCTTCCTGTTCCAGCTTGGAATACGTGAAGGGGGCCAGGTTCTTGGCGGTCTTGTCGCGCTTGCCGTTTACGGTGATCATGCCGGAATAGGTGTAGGGGACCACCATGGGGGCGACGATGATGGAGACCAGGATCAGGATCAGCACGATCATGCTGCCCACGGCCAGGGGGTTTTTGAACAGCTTGCGCATGCCGTCCCGGAAAAAGGTGGTGCTTTCCCGCTGAGTTTCGTGCTGCGCTTTTTCTTCCTCGGTGGCGGGCTCGAATTTGGAAAGGTCAAGCTGGAGGCTGAAGGGGCGCTTTACCGGCACCTGGTTCGGATCAAATTCGCTCATGCTTTAGCCTCCTCAATCAAAGCTGATACGGGGATCAACCACCTTGTAGATCAGGTCGCTGATCAGCGTCATGGTGACCATCAGCGTCGCCAGGAAAATGGTGGTGCCCATGATCATGGGATAGTCGCGGTTGGAAATGCCCTGCACGAACTTCGTGCCCAGGCCGCCGGTGGTGAATACCGTTTCAACCACCATGCTGCCGGTCAGGATATAGGCCATCATGGGGCCGACGTAGGTGATCACCGGGATCAGCGCGTTTTTCAGCGCGTGCTTGAATATCACCAGCGATTCCTTCACGCCCTTGGCCCGCGCGGTGCGGATATAATCCTGCCCCAGCACGTCCAGCATGGAGGTTTTGGTGAGGCGGGTGATGTAGCTCATGGGAGAGAGCATCAGCGCGATGACCGGCAGCACGTAGGACTGGCTGTTGGCGCTGAAAATGGGGAACCAGTTCAGCTTCAGGCAGAATACCAGCAGCAGGAGCGTCGCCATGATGAAGCTCGGCACGGCCACAAACAGCGTGGTAAAGAAAATGATGACGCGGTCGGCGGCCTTGGCGCGGTTCAGCGCGGCGATGCTGCCGAAGCACAGCCCCAGGGCGATGGCGATCAGCGCCGCGTAGCCGCCCAGCTTGGCCGATATGGCGAAGGACTCAAAGATCGTGGTGGAAATTTCGCGGCCGGTCTTGGTCGAAATGCCGAAATTGCCCTGCATCAGGCCTTCCAGGTACAGAAGAAACTGCGTGCCGATGGGCTCGTTCAGATGGAAGCGTTCCTCCAGCACGGCCTGCACGGCGGCGGAAGGCGCTTTTTCCTTGGAGAAGGGGCCGCCGGGAATGGCGTTCATCGAGAAGAAGGTGATGGCGGCGATGATCAGCACGGTCACCATCGCAAGCAGGATGCGCTTGCAGATGTAACGGCCGGTATCGTTGGAAAAAAAGAGCGTGCCGTCGATCAGCAGCAGCACCGCGGCCAGCAGGATCTTGGCGCTTGTGATAGGCAGCGTCAGGCAGCCCACGCCGAAGATCGCGACCGATATGACGCAGGCGGCGATCATCTGCTTTTCTTTTTGTTTGCGGTCGGCATTGTCCATGGATTTACTCCTTTACGGAACGCCCTTTCGGGCGGGATTGCTGTATACATCGGAAATGATATCATAGCGGCGCGAAAAGTGCAAGGAAAAAGCAAAAAATATCCATTTGAAATACAATTGCCGTCATATATTGAGGATACGAAAACGAAAATGCAATAAACGGGAAGAAAATATTCAAATATGGACAGCTTCGGTGAACAATCGTCCATAATGCGCGCGCCGGGAATAAACCGGCGCGCCGCGCGATAGCATGGGGGAGAAGGAGCGCCGCTTGACCGGCGAAAAGCTGCGCTGTATAATGATTTCAATTTATTTTTGCCGGGCGGCGAGACAAGGAGGCGCGACAGGATGCAGCTTAGAGAACAGAACCAAACGGATGGCGGCGCTTCCCGTCTGCCGCTGCTCTCGGCGCGCGATCTGGAGGTTTCCTTCTCCCTGCGCGGCCAGAAGCTCAACGCCATCCGCCGCGCCTCGCTCGATCTGTACGAGGGCGAAACGCTGGCCATCGTGGGCGAGTCCGGCTCGGGCAAGAGCGTGTTTACCAAATGCTTCGTCGGCATGCTGGACAAGAACGGCAGCATCACGCACGGCAGCATCAGCTACGACGGCGCGGACCTGACCGCGCTGACCGAAAAGCAGTGGCTGCAGATCCGCGGCCGGAAAATCGCCATGGTGACGCAGGACCCGATGACCAGCCTGAACCCGCTCAAGACCGTGGGCAGGCAGATACAGGAATCGGTGGAGCTGCATCAGGGCCTGCGCGGCGCAGCCGCCAAGGCCGAAACGATCCGCATGCTGGAGGCGGTGGGCATCCCCGATCCCGAGCGCCGCTACAAGCAGTATCCGCACGAGTTTTCCGGCGGCATGCGCCAGCGCGTGGTCATCGCGATCGCCGTGGCCTGCAAGCCGCAGATACTGATCTGCGACGAGCCCACCACCGCTCTGGACGTGACCATTCAGGCGCAGATCCTCGATCTGATCCGGCGTTTGCAGAAAGAGCAGAACATGACCATCATCTATATCACCCACGATCTGGGCGTGGTGGCCAATGTGGCGGATCGCGTCGCCGTGATGTACGCCGGTCAGGTGATCGAGATCGGCATGGCGAACGAGGTGTTCTTCGATCCCTGGCATCCCTATACCTGGGCGCTGCTCTCCGCCCTGCCGCAGCTGGGCGAGAAAGGCGAAAAGCTGCCCGCCATCGACGGCACGCCGCCCAACCTGTTCAATAAAATCCAGGGCGACGCTTTCGCTCCGCGCAACAAGCACGCCCTGAACATCGATTTTGTGGAAGAGCCGCCCATGTACGAGGTCACGGCCACGCACAAGGTCAAAACCTGGCTGCGCGATCCGCGCGCGCCGCGGGTGGAGCAGCCGCACGCAATCAAGCTGCTGGAGACCCGGAGCACCGCATCGAAGGGCACCGATCCAAATGCGTATCATCCGCATCTCGATCCCAACCGCCAGCCGCTGATCGAGGTAAAGAACATGCAGGTCACCTTCGGCAGCGGACGCAAAAAGTTTGTGGCGGTGGACGACGTCAACTTTACCATCTATAAGGGCGAAACCTTCGCGCTGGTCGGCGAGTCCGGCTCCGGCAAAACCACCATCGGCCGCGCCCTGGTGCGCATCAATCCCATCACGGCGGGCGAAGTGTACCTGAACGGCCGGAAAATCAACGGAAGGATCAGCAAGGAGCAGGACCTGAAGGTGATCCGCAGCTGCCAGATGATCTTCCAGGATCCCATGGCGTCGCTGAACGAGCGCGCCAAGGTGGATTATATCGTTTCCGAAGGCCTGATCAATCATCATCTGTACAAGGATGAACGCGAGCGCCGGGAAAAGGTGCAGAAGGCGCTGGAGGAAGTGGGCCTGCTTCCCGAGTTTTCCAGCCGGTTCCCGCATGAGTTTTCGGGCGGCCAGCGGCAGCGCATCGGCATTGCCCGCGCGCTGATCATGGAGCCGCAGTTCATCGTGGCCGACGAGCCGATCTCCGCGCTGGACGTGTCGATCCGCGCGCAGGTGCTCAATCTGCTCAACGAGCTGAAGCAGAAGCGCGGGCTGACCTACATGTTTATCGCCCACGACCTGAGCGTGGTGCGCTTTATCTCCGACCGCATCGCCGTCATCCATAAGGGACGCATCGTCGAGCTGGCGGAGGCCGAAGAACTGTTCCTGCATCCGCTGCATCCGTACACGCAGGCGCTGCTCTCCGCCGTTCCCAACCCCAACCCTTACCTGGAACGCACGAAAAAACTGCTGGTCTATGACCCCGACGAGCACGATTATTCCGTGGATAAGCCGGTCTGGGAGGAGATCCTGCCCGATCACTTCATATACGGCAATCAGAAGGAGCTGGACGACTACCGCAAACGCCTGGGGATGTAATACTATTCTCAATCTAAAATCTTATCATCTTTGGGTGTCTTTTCCGTCTTGGCGTTGCTTTGTACGCCCCGCGCCCTGCGCAAGGGCTTGCGCGC
>CACWLY010000080.1 GCA_902761825.1 uncultured Eubacteriales bacterium | reverse complement strand
GGAGGGAGGCGTAGCAGCGCTACGTTGACCGGAATGAAGCAACGCCAAGACGGAAAAGACACCCATAGATGATAAGATTTTAGATTGAGAATAGTATTAATACACCCTACGTGAATTGACTCTTAGAAGAAGAATAGTATAAAACAGAAAGCGAGGCATGACATGAGCGAAAAGGCGAGCGTGCGCGTGGAAACGGTGCTGATCCCCACCTACGGCATCGGGCAGGCGGACAAAAACCCGATGTTTCTGGAAAAGCGTGTGTATCAGGGCAGCAGCGGCAAGGTCTATCCCCTGCCGGTGATCGACAAAATACTGGATGAAAAAGAAGACAGGCCCTATACCGCGGTCTGGCTGGAAAACGAATATCTGCGCGTCATGGTGCTGCCCGAGCTGGGCGGCCGCATTCAGCGCGCCTACGATAAAACCAACGGCTACGATTTCGTATATTACAACGAGGTCATCAAGCCCGCGCTGGTCGGCCTGGCCGGCCCGTGGATCAGCGGCGGCATCGAATTCAACTGGCCCCAGCATCACCGGCCCACCACCTTCAGCCCGGTGGACTGGCGCACCGTGGAAAACGCGGACGGCAGCGCCGCGGTAGAGCTGAGCGAGGTCGACCAGATGTACGGCACGAAGGGCAAAATGACCTTTACCCTGTACCCCGGCAAGGCGTACATCGAGATCAAAGGCCAGCTGTACAACCGCACCAGCCTGCCCCAGACCTTTTTATGGTGGGCCAATCCCGCCGTGTCGGTGAACGACGACACGCAGAGCGTGTTCCCGCCCGACGTGAGCGCGGTATTCGACCACGGCAAGCGCGACGTGAGCGCCTTCCCCATCGCCACCGGCGTATACTACAAGCACGATTACGGCGCGGGCGTGGATATCAGCCGCTACAAAAACATTCCCGTTCCCACCAGCTACATGTGCGCGCACAGCGATTACAACTTTGTGGGCGGCTACGACTACGGCAAGTGCGCGGGCATCCTGCACATCGCCGACCATCATATCAGCCCGGGCAAGAAGCAATGGACCTGGGGCTGCGGCGATTTCGGCCGTGCCTGGGACCGCAACCTGACCGACCGCAACGGCCCGTACATCGAGCTGATGACCGGCATGTACTGCGATAACCAGCCCGATTTCGCATGGCTCAAGCCCTATGAGGAGAAGACCTTTACCCAGTATTTCATGCCCTATAAGGCGGCGGGATACGTCAAGAACGCCAGCCGGGAATGCGTGCTGAACCTGGAGGTCCGCGACGGCCTGGCTGCCGTCACGGTGTACGCGACCGAGCGCTTTGACCGCGCGCGGATCACGCTGACCGCCGGGGGCGAAACCGTGTACGACAAAACGGCGGATCTGAGCCCGGTCAGCGTGCTGCGCGACGAGATCGCCGTCAGCGCGCCCGAAACGGCGCTGACGCTCTCCGTCCGGACCGCCGGGGGCAGGCTGCTGCTTGATTATACGCCGCAGCCGAAAAAGATCGAAAAGATCCCCGATCCCATGCCGCCCGCGAAGCTGCCCGGGGAAATACTGACCAACGAGGAACTGTACCTGACCGGCCTGCACCTGGAGCAGTACCGCCACGCGACCTATCTGCCCGATCCGTATTATCTGGAAGCGCTCAAGCGCGATCCGGGCGACAGCCGCGCCAACAACGCCTACGGAACGCTGCTGCTGCGCAGGGGCAGGTTTGCCGAAGCCGAAAAGCACTTCCGCGCCGCCATCGCCCGCATAACCAGCCGCAATCCCAATCCCTGCGACAGCGAAGCGTACCTGAACCTCGGCCTTTCGCTGCGGTATCAGGGGCGGGACGACGAGGCGTACGAGGCGTTCTATAAGGCTGTCTGGACGGCGGCCGAGCAGGAGAGCGGCTATTATCACCTGGCCTGCATCGACTGCAAGCGCGGCGAGTACCAGCTCGCGCTGGAGCACATCGACCGCAGCCTGGTAAAGAATTATCACAGCCTGAAAGCGCGCGCGCTGCGCGGCATGATCCTGGATAGCCTGGGCAGGACGCTGAACGCCGAGCGCTGGTACGAGGAAAACCTCGCGCTGGACGCCTTCGATTACATATCCGGCATCGAAAGCGGCGATCTGACCGGCACGCTGGAGCGGATGGGCAGCCGCGCGAGCAGCTATATCGAATGCGCCCTCGATTACGCCGAGGCGGGCTATTACAGCGACGCCGTGTTCATTCTGGAGTGCTGCCCCGCTCCCACGCCGATGGTGTGGTATCACCTGGCGCTGTACGCGGCGGCGGACGGCGATGCCGATTACGCGCGGCAGGCGCTGGAAAACGCGGCGCAGGCCTCCTCCCTGTACTGCTTCCCCAACAGACCGGAGGATATCGCCGCGCTGCGGTTCGCCATCGAGAACAACGAAAAAGACGCCAAAGCGCCTTATTATCTGGGCTGTCTGTGGTACGACAGGCGGCAGTATGACGACGCGATCGCCTGCTGGGAAAAATCCGCGGGCATTGACGGCGATTTTCCCACGGTATGGCGCAATCTCGCCCTAGCCTATTACAACAAGCGCGGCGAAAAGGAAAAGGCGCACCGCTGCATGGAGCGGGCGTACATGCTGGACGAAAGCGACGCGCGCGTGCTGCTGGAGCTTTTCCAGCTGTACGGAAAGATGAACGACAGCCTCGAAAGCCGCCTCGCGCTGCTGGACGCGCACAGGGATACGGCCTTTCAACGCGACGATCTGTACACCGAATACTGCGCGCTGCTCAACGATTTCGGGCGGCACGAGGAAGCGCTTTCGCTGATCATGGCGCACGTTTTCCATCCCTGGGAAGGCGGCGAGGGCAAGGTGACCGCGCAGTACGCCGCCGCGCTGACGCAGCTTGGCATCCGGGCGCTGAAGGCCGGCGACGCGGCGAAAGCGAAGGAGCTGCTGGAAAAAGCGCTGGTCTTCCCGCACAACCTGGGCGAAGGCAAGCTGGAAGGCGCGAAGGACAACAACATCCATTATTTCCTGGGCCTTTCCGAAAAAGCGCTGGGCAATGAAGCCGAAGCGCTGCGGCAGCTGGAGCTTGCCGCGGCCGGCGATGAAGAGCCGGCCTCCGCCATGTATTACAACGATCAGCCCGCCGATATGATCCTGTATCAGGGCCTGGCCAGCCGCGCCCTGGGCCGCGCGGAAAGGGCGGCGAGCCGCTTCCATAAGCTGATTGCCTACGGCGAAAAGCACTATTACGACCAGGTGAAAATCGATTATTTCGCCGTCTCGCTGCCCGATCTGCAGCTGTTTGACGACGATCTGACCGCGCGCAACCGCCTGCACTGCGAATACCTGATCGCCCTGGGCAGCATCGGCCTGGGTGATACCGCGCGCGCCGGAGAGCTGCTTGACGCCGTTCTCGCCGCCGATCCCGGTCATCAGGGCGCGATCCTGCACAAGCGGATGCTGACGCGGAAGCTATTGCCGGTCGCAGACTAAGGCATATGTGGCGAAGGGTGAATGCCGCGGATTCAGCCGGGCCTTTTGGCACGGGTCTTAGGGCGTATAGTCCCTAACGTTTCCTTGCGTGTCTTAAATCGGCTTTTAAAACACTACAAAAACCGCCCCGTGGAAAAACCACGGGGCGGTTTGATGAGCGGGAATCAGACCAGCTCGATGATCACCTTTTCGGCGCCGTCGCCGCGACGGGGACCCAGCTTATAGATGCGGGTATAGCCGCCGGCGCAGCCCTTTTCGGTGTTGCGGGCACGGTACTTGGGACCGATCTCGCGGAAGAGCTTTTCGACCACGGGATGCTTGTTGTCCTTGGTGCGGGCCTTGTAATCGCTCTTGCTCTCGTCCGCCTTCTTCTGCTCCTTCAGGTCATACAGATAGGCCATCATCAGGCGGCGGGCATGCAGCTTCTCAGGCAGGTCGTTGGTGACGGTTTCTTCCACGATCTGGCCCTTATCGTTATGGAACTTCTTCTGAACGTCCACGGTCTTGTCATACTCGCGGACAGCGAGGGTGATGATTCTTTCGGCGATGCTGCGGACTTCCTTGGCGCGGGCCTCGGTGGTCTCAATGCGGCCATACCAGATCAGGTTGGTCACCTGGTTGCGCAGCAGCGCTTTGCGCTGATCGGCCGTACGGCCCAGCTTACGTTGCGTTGCCATGGGGTTTCCTCCTTAACGCCCGAACGGGCGATAACGTTATTCGTCAGACGGGCGCAGGCTGAGGCCCAGCGCCAGCAGCTTTTGTTCAACTTCTTCAAGGCTCTTTTTGCCCAGGTTGCGAACCTTCATCATGTCTTCCTGGTTGCGCTGCACCAGCTCGGCCACCGTATTGATACCGGCGCGCTTGAGGCAGTTGTAGGCGCGGACAGACAGATCGAGCTCTTCGATGGTCATCTCCAGCACCTTTTCCTTCTTGTCGTCCTCAGGATCGGGGAAGGAAACGGGCATGGTCTGATCCGTCAAGCCCATGAACAGCTCCAGCTGATCACGCAGGATCTTGGCGGCCATGCTGATGGCCTCGTCAGGCAGCACAGAACCGTTGGACCATACTTCAAGGGTGAGCTTGTCGTAGTCCGTCACCTGGCCGACGCGGGTATCCTCCACCGTATAGTTGACCTTCCGGATGGGGGTATAGATGGAATCGACCGGAATGACGCCAATGGGCATCTGCGCTGTTTTGTTTTTTTCGGCGGATACGTATCCGCGGCCGATATCGATAGTGAACCAGATGTGCAGTTTGGCGCCTTCGCCCAGGGTGGCGATATGCAGGTTGGGATTGATGATATCCACCTCGTCGTCCGCCTGGATATCGGCAGCCGTCACTTCACAGGGACCGACGGCATTGAGCTCCAGCGTTTTGGGCTGGTCAGCATACATGCGCACGGAAAGCTCCTTGAAGTTCAGGATGATTTCCGTAACGTCTTCCTTTACGCCGGGAACGGTGGAGAACTCATGCTGTACACCGTCAATACGAACGCTGGTAACGGCGGCGCCGGGAAGCGAATTCAGCAGCACGCGGCGAAGCGCGTTTCCCAGCGTATGGCCGAAACCGCGCTCAAGCGGCTCGATCGCAAAACGGCCGTAGGTGTTGTTGTCGGCAACCTCCAGACACTCGATGTGAGCTTTTTCGATTTCTGCGATCACGGCGTTCTTCCCTCCTATTATTGGAACTCGTCGTTGTGATGTGCCTTATGCTATGCGACGTTCTTTTAACGGGAGTAGAACTCAACGATCATATTCTCTTGCAGCTCAAAGTCGATATCCGCACGGGTCGGAAGCTCGTTGACGGTACCGGACAGGTTCTGGGCGTCGAAAGTCAACCACTTGGGAGTCAGCACGGTGGTGCCTTCCCGCAGGGCCTTGAACATTTCGATCTGAGCGGAGCGGGGACGCAGGCTGATCACGTCGCCCACCTTGACGGAATAGGAAGGAATATCCACCTTCTGTCCGTTCACGCGGATATGGCCGTGGCCCACGATCTGACGCGCCATGCGGCGGGTCTTGGCCAGGCCCAGGCGATACACAACGTTGTCCAGGCGCAGCTCGAGCAGGGTCATCATGTTTTCACCGGTGGGGCCCTTCATGTTGCTGGCCTTCAGATAGTAATTATAGAACTGCTTCTCCAGTACGCCGTACACGAACTTTACCTTCTGCTTTTCCTGCAGCTGGCTGCCGTATTCGGATACCTTGCGGCGGCGGTTTCCGCCGGGGTTACGGGTAGACTGTTTGTTCGCGTAACCCATGACCGCAGGAGAAATATCAAAGCTCCGGCATTTCCGGGCGATCGGCTGTTTGTTAACTGCCATTGATAGTTTCCTCCTTCAATTACACGCGACGGCGCTTGGGCGGACGGCATCCGTTATGCGGGATGGGCGTCACGTCCTTGATCATGGTGACTTCCAGGCCGGCAGCCTGCAGGCTGCGGATGGCGGCCTCGCGGCCGGAACCGGGGCCCTTCACGAACACGTCAACAGACTTGAGGCCAAACTCGGTGCTGGCCTTGGCAGCGGTCTCGGCGGCCATCTGAGCAGCGAAAGGCGTGCTCTTCTTGTTGCCGCGGAAACCCATGCCGCCGGCGGAAGCCCAAGACAGGGCGTTGCCGTTGACATCGGTGATGGTCACGATGGTGTTGTTAAAGGAAGAGCTGATATGCGCAACGCCGCGCTCCACGAGCTTCTTTTCACGGCGCTTGCGGGAAATCTTCTTGGATTTCTGTTGTTTGGGTGCCATTTATATCCCTCCGCGCCCCCTATTGGGGCTTCTCTACTGTCAGCTTACTTGGTAGCCTTCTTCTTGCCAGCCACCTGCTTCTTGGGACCCTTGCGGGTACGAGCGTTCTGCTTGGTGTTCTGGCCGCGGACAGGCAGGCCACGGCGATGACGCACACCGCGATAGCTGCCGATTTCCATGAGGCGCTTGATATTGAGCGAAACGTCACGGCGCAGGTCGCCCTCCACCTTCAGGTGATGCTCGATATATTCGCGCAGTTTGCTGATTTCAGTCTCGGAGAGATCCTTGACGCGGGTATCAGGATTGATGCCGGTTTCGGCAATAATCTGCTTGGAAGTCGTCAGGCCGATACCAAAGATGTAGGTCAGGCCGATTTCCACGCGCTTCTCTCTGGGCAGGTCTACGCCCGCAATACGTGCCATGTGTAGGTTACACCTCCAAATGTGATCGGTTCATTGAACCCTGAGACCGGGTGGGAAAGACCCCGGAAGTGTATGGTGACTGTGCGTGGTCCCTCGGGATGGGGATCCCTTGGGCAGCCGCCCACGACAGCATGCCATCATAGAATAATGCTTTTTGGGGACGCCTGTCCCCCGCTGAAAAACTCAGCCCTGCTTCTGCTTGTGCTTGGGATTCTCGCAGATGACCATGACGTGGCCCTTGCGCTTGATGATCTTGCACTTTTCGCAGATGGGCTTGACAGATGGACGAACCTTCATTGGGAAATCCTCCTTGAGTAGTTTGCGCTTTCAGGCGCGGGATTGGATTATGCTTTACTGCGCCAGGTGATGCGTCCCCGAGTCAGATCGTAGGGAGAAAGCTCAACCTTGACCTTATCGCCCGGATAGATGCGGATGAAGTTCATTCGCATTTTGCCGGAAATGTGTGACATGATGCGGTGCCCGTTGGGCAGCTCCACCAGGAACATGGCGTTAGGCAGCGCTTCCACAATCTTGCCTTCCATTTCGATGACATCGTTTTTTGACAAACCGATTAAACCCTCCTCTTCCTCTGGTCAGTTCGCATTTCACCTTGTTTGTTTCTTCACGCTTTAATTTTGGGAAGATGATCCGGCCGGACCTGCGGGCGCAGCCTCGCTCGCATAGAAGGGCGCGAGCGCTTTCCGCACGTCGCTGTCCTTCAGGCGGTTCATGGCATAAAGCGAGAGGATTTCTGGCGCCGCATGCGGCGTCGCGGACAGATGTTTGCGCCTTTTCCGCTTGGGATGATCCACCTTGCGGCGCTTCCCGTCGCAGATCAGCACAAAATCAGCGTCCACACATAATAATACCACAAAAGGGTACCCTTTGTCACGCCCTTTTTTGGAAAAAACTATATTTCCTTCAAATATTTCGGGCTTCAAATGAAATTTACCCCTTTCGGTATGCTGTTCCACTGAAAGTCAGGGAAAGTCAGTATCTCCGGCAGGCCGTTTGTGACCGCGATCGTGTGCTCGTAATGCGCCGCGGGGCTGTGATCGTTGGTCACGATGGTCCAGCCGTCGGCCAGCTGGTGTACCTGCCAGCGGCCCATGGCGATCATGGGCTCGACGCAGAAGGTCATGCCGCGGCGGATGCGCACGCCGCGCCCGGGCTCGCCGAAGTTGGGCACGGAGGGATCCTCGTGCATTTCCTGGCCGATGCCATGGCCGGTCAGATCGCGCACAACGCCGTAGCCGTGGCTTTCGGCATGCTGCTGCACCGCATGGCTCACATCGCCGATGCGGTTTCCGTCCAGCGCCTGCTTCGCGCCCAGCCAGAAGCATTCCTCGGTGACGCGCATCAGCTTTTCCTTTTCCTCGCTGATTTTGCCCACGCCGGAGGAGAAGCAGCTGTCCGCCTGCCAGCCGTCGAGCGCGAGCGTCACGTCGATGCTGATGATGCTTCCTTCCTCCAGGCGGACATGCTTGGAAGGGATGCCGTGCACCACTTCGTCGTCGATAGAGGCGCAGATCGAAGCGGGATAGCCGCAGTAGCCGAGCTCGGTCGGGATGGCGCGGCCTTTGCGGATCTGCTCGTCCACAAAGCGGTTGATGTCCATGGTGGTGATGCCGGGGGCAATGATCTCCTTCGTGCGGCGCAGCACATCGTACAGCAGATGACCCGCCGAACGCATTTTGGCCAGCTGCAGATCATTTTTCAGGTTGATCATGCTTACGCCTTCGCATTCAGCGCGGCCTTGACCAGCGCGTAGTTTTCATCTACGCCGCCGTCGGCGCACTTCGCCGTGGACAGGATGCCCTTTTTGGCGTAGTAATCGATCAGGGGCGCGGTCTTTTCCTGATATACGTCCAGGCGGTTCTTGACGGTCGCGGGCTTATCGTCGTCGCGCTGGAACAGTTCGCCGCCACACTCGGGGCACTTGTCGCCCTTGAGCAGGCTCACATGGAAGGTGCCGCCGCAGGCAGCGCATACGCGGCGGCCGCTCAGGCGGTTGATGATGATCTCGTCGGGCACGTCGATGTTCAGCGCCACGTCGATATGCGCGATGGTGTCCAGCGCCTCGGCCTGGGCCACGGTGCGCGGGAAGCCGTCCAGGATGTAGCCGTTTGCGCAGTCGGGCTCGGCCAGGCGTTCCTTGACCATCGCCACCACGACTTCATCGGGCACGAGCTCGCCCTTGTCCATGTAGCGCTTGGCGTCCATGCCGGTGGGCGTCTGCTCGCGGATCGCGCGGCGGAACATATCGCCGGTGGAAATCTGGGGAATGTTCATTTCCTTCATCAGCCGCTGGGCGTGCGTGCCTTTGCCTGCGCCGGGAGGTCCAAGGAATACGATATTCATATCTTCTGCCTCTTTCTTTTTTTTTTCGTCGGTAGCGCCCGCCGTAACGATTTATACTATTCTCAGTATAAAAGATTATCAGATTGGAGGGAGGCGTAGCAGCGCTACGTTGACCGGAATGAAGCAACGCCAAGACGGAAAAGACACCCATAGATGATAAGATTTTAGATTGAGAATAGTATTATGCGTTCAAACGGGCCGTGTTGAATTTAGCGCAAAATCCCATCCCCCGCCGCAGGGCGGGAGGTGGGATCTTGTATTCTTTTGCAGCGTGTACGCGGGATCAAAGGAATCCCTTGTAGTGACGCATGACCAGCTGGGCCTCCAACTGACGCACGGTTTCAATCGCAACGCTGACCGAGATCAGGATGGAAGAAGCCGCGAAGGGCAGGCGCACGCCGAACCAGGCAAACAGCAGGTTAGGCACGGTAGCCAGGACCGCCAGGAACAGAGCCGCGAACAGGGTCAGACGGTTGGAAGAACGCTGGAGATAATCCACGGTGTTCTTGCCGGGGCGCAGGCCGCGCACGTTGCCGCCCTGCTTCTGCACGTTCTCCGCGATCTCGCGGGGATTGAAGGTGATGCTGGTGTAGAAGTAGGAGAACACGATGATGAGCAGCGCGCACACGATCATGTACAGCCAGGAGGTGGAGGACATGTTGTTCTCCCACCACTGATAAGCCTTGCTGCTGGTGCCGAACATGGCCAGGATCGTGCCGGGGAAGCTCAGGAAGGAGTAGGCGAAGATCAGGGGCAGCACGCCCACGGAGAGAACCTTCAGCGGGATGTGCGTGCTCTGGCCGCCGTACACCTTGCGGTTGACAACGCGCTTTGCGTATTGCACCGGGATGCGGCGCTCGCCCATATCCACGAAGGTGACCAGCACGATGACGATCAGCGCGGAGATCACGATGGTGAGCAGCTGCCACACGTTGGAGCCGTAGCTGGTGATGCCCAGGGTATCGGTCAGGGCCAGCACGATGCCGTTGAACAGGTTGGAGATGATACCCGCGAAGATCAGCAGGCTGACGCCGTTGCCGATGCCGTTCTTGGTGATCCGCTCGCCGATCCACATCGCCAGGGCGGTGCCGCCGGCCATGATGACGCCGATGGTCAGATAACCGAAGAAATTGTTGTAAGCGGGATACAGCACGTTGCCGCTGCGCTGCAGACCGGCGATGATGCCGATGGCCTGCAGAGCGGCCAGGATAACGGTAACGTAGCGGGTGATGCGGTTGATCTTCTGCTTGCCCTCGTCTCCGTCTTCCTTGGCCATGCGCTCAAGGGCGGGGATGGCGACGGTCAGCAGCTGCATGATAATGCTGGAGTTGATGTAGGGGGTAATGCCCATGGCCATGATGGTCATCTGGCTGAAAGCGTTACCGGTCATCATGTTGACCAGGCCCAGCATATCGTACCGGCCGGCAACTTCCTGAACGACGGCGGCGTTGATGCCTGCGACGGGGATCACGCCCAGAAGGCGGAACAGCAGCAGCATCAGGAAGGTATAGATCATCTTCTTGCGAAGCTCTTCGACCTTCCATGCGTTACGCAGCGTTTCCCACATGTCAGATCACCTCGGCTTTCCCGCCGACGCCTTCAATCTTTTCCTTCGCGGACTCGGTGAACTTGGTCACCTGAACGGTCAGTTTCCTGGTCAGCTCGCCGCCGCCCAGAATTTTGACGCCGTCCCGCACCTGCTTGACCAGGCCGGCTTCCTTGAGAAGCGCGACGGTGACCACGGTGCCATCCTCAAAGATTTCCAGGCTGCCAACGTTGACAGTCGCATATTCCTTGGCATAGATGTTGGTAAAGCCGCGCTTGGGGATGCGGCGGGTCAGAGGCATCTGGCCGCCCTCGAATCCCGGACGCTTGCCGCCGCCGGAGCGGGCTTTGGCGCCCTTGTGGCCTTTACCGGAGGTCTTGCCAAGACCAGATCCTACGCCTCGTCCAAGGCGCTTCGGAGCAGTCGTAGAGCCGAAAGACGGCTGCAACTCGTGCAATTTCATGAGGTTGGCCTCCTTATTCGTTGATTTCTTCTACCTTGACCATGTGCTTGACCGTGAAGATCTGGCCGCGGATGCTGGCGTTGTCTTCCTTGATCACAGTCTGGCCGATCTTGTGCAGGCCCAGGGCCTTCACGGTATCGATGTGCTTCTGCAGGCTGGAGATGGGAGACTTGACCAATGTAACCTTCAGTTTCATTTTCGTCTCCTCCTTAGCCCAGAATCTCTTCCACCGTCTTGCCGCGCATCTGAGCGACCTGCTCGGCGCTGCGCAGCAGCTTGAGGCCCTCGATGGTGGCCTTCACGGTGTTGATCTTGTTGTTGGTGCCGAAGCTCTTGGTGCGGATATCCTTGATACCGGCCAGCTCCAGCACGGGACGGGCGGCACCGCCGGCGATAACGCCGGCGCCTTCCTCGGCGGGCAGCAGCACCACTTTGGCGGTGCCGTAGTAGCCCTCGATGGGATGCGGAATGGTGGTGCCGCTGATGGGCACGTTGATCAGGTGCTTCTTGCCGTCCTCATTGGCCTTGCGGATGGCTTCGGGCACTTCCTTGGCCTTGCCCATGCCTACGCCGACGCGGCCCTTTTCATCGCCGACCACGACCAGCGCCACAAAGCGCATGTTGCGGCCGCCCTTCACGGTTTTGGAAACGCGGTTGACAGCAACCAGTCTTTCCTTAAATTCGCTCTGGGGCTCTTCGCGGCGTTCACGTTCTCTACGTTGCATTGCGTCCTGCCTCCTTCTTAGAACTCAAGGCCCGCTTCACGGGCGCCGGCGGCCAGAGCCGCCACGCGGCCGGTGTAAACGTAGCCGCCGCGGTCGAAGACCACAGTGTCGATGCCAGCCTGCTTGGCGCGCTCGCCAACGAGCTTGCCAACCAGCTTGGCTTCGCCGGACTTATCGACTTCTTCCAACTGGCCCTTCAGAGCGGGATCCAGAGAGGAAGCCTGCACCAGGGTGATGCCCTTGGTATCGTCGATAACCTGAGCGTAGATGTATTTATTGCTGCGATACACGCACAGACGCGGCATATCAGGGGTGCCGCTGATCTTTTTGCGGACGCGGGCGTGGCGGATGACGCGCACTTCGTTACGGTCACGCTTTTTGAACATTTGCAGTCACTCCTTTCCTTACTTGCCGCTCTTGCCTTCCTTGCGGCGGATATGCTCGTTTTCGTACTTGATGCCCTTGCCCAGATAGGGTTCGGGAGGACGAATCGCGCGGATATCAGCGGCAAGGTTGCCGACGACCTGCTTGTTGGCGCCCTTCACCACGATCTTGGTCTGAGCGGGGCACTCGAAGGTGATGCCTTCGGGGGCGTTCAGCACGACGGGGTGAGAGAAGCCGATGTTGATAGTCAGCACGTTGTTGTCCACCTGAGCGCGGTAGCCGGTGCCCACCAGCTCCAGGGTCTTCTGGAAGCCTTCGGTCACGCCGTGCACCATGTTGGCGACCAGCGCGCGGTACAGGCCGTGCATGGCCTTGTGGGGCTTGGCGTCAGAGGGACGGGTCAGGGTCAGCACGTTGCCTTCCTGATGCAGTTTGATGATTGGGTTCACCTGCTGGGACAAGGTGCCCTTGGGGCCCTTGACGGTGACGAAATTGTTTTCGTCAACGTTAACCGTCACGCCAGCGGGGACCGTAATCGGAAGTTTACCGATTCGAGACATTTTACTTACCTCCTAAGCGTGTTTCGGTTTACCAGATGTAGCAGAGAACTTCGCCGCCCAGGTTTTCCTTGCGGGCGGCACGGTCGGTCATCAGGCCCTTGCTGGTGCTGATGATGGCCACGCCCAGGCCGCCCAGAACCTTGGGCAGCTCTTCGCAGCGCGCGTACACGCGCAGGCCGGGCTTGGAGATGCGCTTAAGACCGGCGATGACGGGGGTGGACTTGCCGTTGACATACTTCAGAGTGACCTTGATCTGGCCCTGCAGGCCGTCGTCGATCACATCGTAAGCCTTGATGTAGCCCTCCTCGAGCAGGATCTTGGCGATGGCCTTCTTGGTGTTGGAAGCGGGCATCGTCACGCTGTCATGGCGGGCAATCTGCGCATTGCGGATACGGGTAAGCATATCGGCAATAGGATCGTTCATGATCATATCTCGTTACCTCCTTCTTACCAGCTCGCCTTGCGCACGCCGGGAATCTGGCCCTTGTAAGCCAGCTCGCGGAAGCAAATGCGGCAGATGCCGTAGCGGCGCAGTACGCTGTGCGGACGGCCGCACAGACGGCAGCGGGTGTAAGCGCGGGTGGAGAACTTCGGCTCACGCTGCTGCTTGAGTTTCATGCTGAGTTTTGCCATTGTTTTCTCCTCCTCGCTTAATGTTCAAACGGCATGCCGAGCAGACGAAGCAGTTCCTGGGCTTCCTCGTCGGTCTGAGCCGTGGTGACGAAGATCATTTCCATACCGCGGATCTTCTCCACCTTATCGTACTCGATTTCAGGGAAGAGCAGCTGCTCACGGATGCCCAGAGCATAGTTGCCGCGGCCGTCAAACGCCTTGGTGCTCACGCCGCGGAAGTCGCGGACGCGGGGCAGGGCGATGTTGACCAGCTTATCCATGAACTGTTCCATGCGCTCGCCGCGCAGGGTCACCTTGGCGCCCACGTTCATGCCTTCGCGGACCTTGAAGTTCGCGATGGACTTCTTGGCCTGGGTCACCTGGGGCTTCTGGCCGGCGATCTGGGTCAGTTCAGAAACAGCGTTTTCCAGGGCTTTGGCGTTGTCCTTGCAATCGCCCAGGCCCATGTTGATGACGATCTTCTCAAGGCGAGGGATCTGCATCACGTTCTTGTAGCCGAACTTCTGCTGCAGGGCAGGAACGGCTTCGGTCAGGTATTTT
>CACWLY010000079.1 GCA_902761825.1 uncultured Eubacteriales bacterium | reverse complement strand
TTTCCGCCCGGGAGTCCCGCAGGGACGAGAGGAAAAGGCGTTTCTCTCGATCAAATGGAGGATCCATTTGATCGATGGGGCTGTGCAACAGCCCCGTTTTATCAATAACTTGCATGGTATCTTGCATGGTTTCCTGCATGGTTTCCCGGCCTTTACGGCCGATAGTCCCTGATGATTTCCAGGATGTCGGCGCGGTACGCGTTCCCGTTCAGCACGTCCCCGTTCGGCGCGAACGACAGCGATCTGATATCCTTCGGGTCCTCCTCGTACGGGGAGAACTCCTCGGCGTCCGTAAAGTATTCCCGAAGATATTTCAGCGCGTTCCCGCTGGGGAATATCACATTGCCTTCGCCCACAGGAATCCGCAGGGGCGCAAAGGCCCGGAGAATCTCCCGCGTCCGGATATTATAGGGGTTGTCATCCTCCGCGCTGACAAGCCAGGCGGGCTGCAGCCTGATCGGGATCCCGGATTTCACGGCGTACCCGGCGAAGCGCAGCACCGGTTCGAGCGGTATGGTTTCCTGGTGGAACGCGTCCACCGATAAAAGCAGATCGTTGACCCCGCTCTCGGCGAGCTCCCGGGCGACCGCTCCGGCCCTTTCCTCATTTTTTGTGAAATAGCCGTTCGTGATCACCTGCCGCGTGCCGATCCCCAGCTCCTTCGCGGTTTTGTGGATCGCGAAGACCGT
Source organism: uncultured Eubacteriales bacterium (assembly GCA_902761825.1). Taxonomy (GTDB): domain Bacteria; phylum Bacillota; class Clostridia; order Christensenellales; family Aristaeellaceae; genus SFMI01. Next base: position 8,465 of record CACWLY010000079.1, on the reverse strand, counting down.
TTCGGGATAAAGAAGCGGCTCGCCGCCGAAGGTCATCAGCGTCCCGATCGGATAATGCGCGCAGACCTTGCGGATCGCGTCCACGGCGGTTTCCGCGTCGATGTGCTCCGCGCTCCCGGCCTGATCGCCATTCTGGCAGTGCTTGCACCTTCCCGTGCAGGCCATCGTTACGGCGAACTCGATTTTGTTCAGATTTTTCAGATATTCGTTCATATTTTGCTTTGAAACCTCCTCGCCCCCGCGGCTTCATCCGCCCGGACAGCCGCGCCTTTCCCCGTCCGGCCCCGCGGCGCCGGACATATAACGGGTGTGAAAATCCATGTTGATCTCCCGCAGCTCCCTGCGTCCCTCGATGTAATCCTGATACATTTCGGTCAGGCCGGGGCTGCAGCCGTCGCACAGCCCGTCGATATTGCCAATGGACTCCGCCACGATCCGTTCGCGCTCCTCGCGGGTCGTATCGGCGATCAGTATGCTTTTCATTTCTTTCACACTCCGGTGTTTATCCGTCATTTCAGCCACGCCGCGCAGGCCCATGCCAGCGCCGCGATCTGCGCGATCAGAAAGAGCGGGAAGAACACCCGGAAATACCAGTGTTTGGTCTTATGGCGGCACAGCGTCATGCCCAGCACGCCGCCCAGACCGCCGAAGCAGGCCGCCGCGAGGAACAGCGTCCTTTCCGGCACGCGCCATTTTCCCTTTTTCGCGCAGCGCTTGTCATAGGCCATCAGGCCGAAGGAGAGCAGGTTCAGCGCGGCAAGCGCGGCAATAATCAGTGTTGTTTTCATGGAAACGCCTCCTCCGCGTCCGCTTTACAATCCCAATTTGGTCATGATCCCGTCCGCGCTAACGCCGGGATGGGTCACATACAGCCGCACGATCTGCTCCGCCAGCGCCGGGTCGATGCCGTACTTTTCGGCGATCGCAACGAATCCGTTGCCCTTTTCGGTTTCCTTCATCACGATTTCGATCTGCTTTTTGATATTGCCCGGATCAACCCTGGGCGCGGCTTCCTTTTCCGCGTGGGGAATCTCGACGCGCTCCACGTTCCAGCCGCCGGCGTCCACCGTCAGCAGGGCCAGCGTGATCGGCTGAAGGAAGCGCCGCGGCCCGCAGCTGCCGGGATTCAGAAGCAGCGTGCGCCGGTCCGTCCCCGGATGCCCGACCCACGCCTCGCCGTACCGGTGCGAATGCCCGAAAACAACCAGGTCGTAGGGCGTCAGGTCCGCGGGCAGGTCTTTCTTTTTATGGGTCATATACACCCGCAGCCCTTCCAGCTCAAAATCCAGAGACTGCGGAATATCCTCCGCCCATTCCTTGTCGTTGTTGCCCCGCACAGCCCGGACCGGGGCGGCGCGCTCCAGCTGATCCAGCACCCTCCGGCTGCTGATATCCCCGCCGTGCAGGATGCAGCCGCAGCCCGGAAGCAGCGCGAGCACCTCCGGGCGCAGAAGATCGTGGGTATCGGACAGGATAACGATTTTCATAGGCTGATCCCTTCGCAAGCGCCCCCGTCATTCGTCGCTCGCCGCGGCAAACCCTTGCGATTTGCGGCCGGCCTTGTCCAGATAGAGGTTCCGGTCCGCCCGCTCCAAGCATTTCTGCAGCGCGTCCTTTTCGTTCGTCAGCTCGTCGTAGCCCGCGCCGACGGACAGGGCGTAAGGCGTTTCCTCCGCCCTGCACCGGGCGTCGATCTGTCCGCGGATCTCGTCGATCAGGGGATCGATCTCGTTCTTTTGCGCGGGATGGGCGATCAGGATAAATTCATCGCCGCCGTATCTTCCCAGGAAGATGGGCATGTTATGGCTCTGCGTCACTTTTTTCATGGAATCGGCGATGATCGTCAGCGCGCGGTCTCCCTCGGCATGGCCGTAGACGTCGTTTATCTGCTTGAAATCATTCACGTCGAACATAACGACGAACGTCGATCTGCCTTCCATGAAAACGTTAGCCTTCTGCGAAACATAGCGCATCAGCTGGCCCCGGTTGTTCAGCCCCGTCAGCGGGTCCAGCGAAATCTGGGTCTCCATGGACTGAAGATAAAACCACAGCATCAGAAGCGTGCAGCAATAACAGAATATCGGCGTGTTGGGCAGGATGAAAATTTGCAGCAGACCGCCCGCGACGACCGATACGGGAAAGAGGCCGACGGTCAGGTGTTTCTTTTTTTCGATCAGGCTTTCTTCGCGCTTCGCCCTTCGCAGCGTGTAAAAAAGCGCCGACGAAATATAGACGGTCGGAACGACGATCAGGAAAAGATAATACAGCGGCCGAATTTTCAGTTCGTCGTCCATCAGCAGGTCGGGCGTGAACACGAACAGGATGATCAGCACGACCGCGGACAGCAGATAAGGGGAGAAGAACGCGAACTTGGTGCGCGTCTCGTCCCTGCGCGGCGTGCCCTCCGCGGCCATCACGTATCTGAGCCACATATAGGTGATGCCGCCCATGAAAACGCTGTTGAAGAAATTGGCCGCGGTCACCGTGAAGCGGTTTTCGGGAAGAACGCCGGAGATCACCGCCGCCCAGAACAGATCCGATATGAAATAGAGCATGAAGGAAATGAGCGCCTGATCGTATTTGATCTGCTTTTCCTGCTTGTCCACCTTGAACAGGTCGCGCACAAACATCATGCTGAAAACGATCAGGCAGATGATCGTCGATTCGGCGTAATAAATGAAATAATCAGACATCGTATCAGGACCTCCATCCGCGCGCCCCGCAAAGCGTTCGCGCAGTGTTTTCCGGAAAATGTCGAATTCATTGGCTTCATTGTATCAGATGCGCCGGTACAAATCAATCGCATCCGGCGCGCTTCCGGGCGATCAGCCAATCCCGGATGACCGTGCGCATCTGTTCCGGGGCGCGGTCAAAATGGTGCGTTTCGCCGGGGATCACCGCCAGATGGCACTGCCGATACCGTTCGGCGGCCGCACGCGCTTCGTCCAGCGGCACCACGTCGTCCGCGTCTCCATGCAGGATCAGCACCGGCCCCGGAAAGCGGTCGATCGCCTCCTCCGCGCGGACCGTCTGCGCCACGCGGATATAATTGCCCGACAGCGTCAGCCCTTTGATGACGTCGATCTCGTCGGGAATGCGCAGCGGATCAAAGCTGCGGCCCAGCATATTGCCCTCCCGCGCGCAGCGGGGGATCATGAAGGCGGGCGCGCGCAGGATCAGCCCCTTCACAAGATCGGGAGCCATGCCGCCCACCAGCGCCGCCATCAATCCGCCCTGGGAGTGGCCGGACAGGTAAATATCCGTGACGAAATCCAGCGACCGCGCGTAATCCAGAACGGTCAGCGTGTTGGAGATCCACTTGTGCAGCGTGTGATCCTTGAACGCGCCGCCGCTTTCGCCGTGGCCGTACAGGTCAAACCGCAGCGTGGCGAATCCCGCCTCCCGCATAGCCTCGCAGGCGGCGAGCGTATGCGGTTTATCCTTATTGCTGGTAAAGCCGTGCAGCACGATCACCAGCGGACAGCGGCCCGCGTCCGGGCGCTCCAGTACGGCGCTCAGCCGGATGCCGTCGTCCATCACGCTAATATTCTGCATTTTCATTCCTCCAGACCGTATTTCTTATTCGTCGTATTCCCCGTATTCGCAGCCAATATGGGTGGCTTCCACCTCGTCCACCGGCACGAGCCGGCCGCCCCGCTTGTCGTACAGCCTGACCGTGCCCCAGCCGTTGCCGCCGTTCCACAGGCGGTTGTGGCGTTTGCTCCCGTCCGGAGCCTCATAATTGACCAGCAGCATGTCTTCTTTCCGGCAGTAAGCCTCGGTTTCCATGACGGCGTGGATGTTCTCCTGCCGCACATGCCACGCGACGGTGTCCTCCCGTTCCTCAAAGGAAAACGACGTTTTCACCATCAGATGGAGCTTGGAAAAGTTGAAGTCGTATTCCTTCCCCTCATAGTAAAACACGCCCAGCAGCCGCCGGTCGAGCGGCACAAAGTACACCTTCGGCCTGCCGCCGCCGATATCGAACGCGCTGTTTGTCAGCCGCCGCCCGGTCTTTTTGCTGGTCAGGCAGTTTGACGACAGCCACACCCAGGGCGAGGTGAAATCCCGGCCCCAGTTTTTATCCGCGTAGCCGAAGCTCTTTTCCGGCGAAACGGTATAGCGCCTTCCGTTGAAGACGATCTCCCCGCCGTAAGCGCTCTTCATGCCCTCGGCGTGCCAGTACATGGCGAAGGCTTCCGCGTCGCGCAGGGGCTTGCCCGCCCCATACCCCACGTTGAAGGCGATCTGCTTTTCGACGGTCAGATCCCAGGAAAACGTTCCCGCGTCGCACATCCATTCGGGATGCGCCGCGGCCTCCTCCGGCGCAACGCAAATGCTGCCCCTGAGCGCCGTTTCGCAGGCCAGGCAGTCCGCCGCCTCGATCCTGTAAGGGGCGTCTCCGTGCAGGGCCACGTCCTTCCAGGCGAAGAAACGGTGCAGCTGGCAGTGATCGCGCCCCCAGGTTCCGGCCTTGACCATCAGGTAGGAGGGGCGCTTTCCTGCGGCCCTGTTGGCGGGCAGCTGTCCGAGAACGGGTTCGTCCTCCTTCAGCGCCGGATTGCAGACGAAGAACTCGATGAAGAACGGCTTGTCCTCCCCGGTCAGGGCGTCCTGCGCCGTAAAGGAATGCCACCACCAGTCGTAGCCGTGATGCGCCAGCGGGCCGTGAAGCATACAGGCGTCCCGCGTGATGTCATGATGATTGAACATTTTTTCTCCTCACTGATTCAGCAGTTTCCCGTATAGACGTGCCGCAGCCTTTCCCGCGCGACCTCCGCCAGGCGATAAACCGTTTTCACGTCGGTCGCCGGGCGGTCGGTCATGCGGAAGCGGGGGAAGAAGCGGGAAACATGCAGCGGGATCTCAGGGCCGATCACGGCTCAGTCCGCGTCCGTGAGCGCCGCGACCCAGGCCGTCAGCGCCCGCATTTCTTCCTCCGAATCGTTTTCGCCGGGCACGATCAGCGTGGTCAGCTCCACGTGGCAGAGCTGCGCCGCCCGGGCAATGAAGCTTTTGACCGTCTCCAGGCTGCCGCCCAGCACCTCCGCGTAGTATCTCCCGGTAAAGCCTTTCAGGTCGATGTTCATGGCGTCGACGACCGATGACAGGGCCTCCAGCACGGGCAGCTCCGCCGTGCCGTTGGTGACCAGCACGTTTTTGAGCCCCGCCGCATGGATCAGCCTGCCCGTGTCCCGCACGAATTCCCAGCCGATCAGCGGCTCGTTATAGGTGAAGGCCAGGCCGATATTTCCCCGGCTTTTCAGATGGACCGCCGCGTCCGCCAGCTCTTCCGGCGTCACGGTCCCGGCGCTGCCGGCGCAGGCAAAGGCCTCCGCCGACCAGGAGATTTCATGGTTCTGGCAGAAAGGGCAGCGCAGGTTGCAGCCGTAGCTGCCTGCCGACAGGATCATGCTGCCGGGATGGAACCGCCGAAGGGGCTTCTTTTCGATGGGATCGAGCGCCAGGCCGGTGATCCTGCCGTAGTTCTGCGGGCGGATTTCGCCGTTTTCGCAGGTCCGCGCCCCGCAGAAGCCCCTGCCGCCCTCCGCGATCCGGCAATGCCGGAAGCATACGCCGCAAATAGCCATACCGCGCCTCCGTCAGGTGTGCCGCACCACTGTAAACCGCTGCAGGGATACTTTTTCTTCGGGCCCGATGCCGGCCTTCTGCCGGGCGATGGCCACCTGCCGCTCCACCGTGTCGACGCCGTCCAGATCGGGCAGCAGCAGCCCCCGGCGGCGCCCCCGGGTCACGATAACGCCGTAGCGCTTTACGTCGAGCTCGTCCTCGCTCCGGATATCCTCCGGCTCGCCCAGCACGTCCACGCTGATCTCCAGCCATTTCAGCTCGTCCGGCCGGATGGGATCGAAGCGCGGATCGTCGGCCGCGGCGCTGACGGCGTTACGGATGATCTCTTCGGCCAGATTCGCCCGGGTAGGCGCGATGGTCCCGATGCAGCCCCGCAGCCGTCCCTGCTTATGGATGGACACGAAGGCCCCGGCGCGGCGGCGCGCAAGCTCCTCCGGCAGCCCTTCCGGCACGTCCATGATCTCACGGCGGAGCACGTAGCTTTCCACCGACTGCCGGGCCAGCCGCGCCCAGGCGTCGCTGCGCGCCTTTTCCTCCGTCAGCCGCTTTTCCTCTTCCCGCTGCCGGATCAGAAGGAACCGCCGGCTTTCGTCCGCGCCCTGCGGACGGAACGCGCAGACGCCGTAGCCAACGCCGGTCACATCCTCATGGGACAGGCGGCTCGCCTCCACGGCCAGGCCGTCGAGCACGCCCGCCATGATGACGAACGACCGGTGCCCGCATTCCGCGGCGCGCTCGCAGAACGCCTCGTCAAAATCAAACAGCTCGCCGAACGCCGCCCGGCCGCACACGTCCATGACGCGCTTATCGTACTCTGGCCCCTCCGGCGCGAAGCCGTACGGACCGTAGGGCTGCAGCTTATGGGAAAGATCGCCGCTGGCAATGTACACCGCCCTGCGGCCGGTCTCCGCGACGGCGCGCTGGATCAGCTGCCCCAGCCGGTAATGATCTTCCAGCGGCAGGCCGGACAGCCCGATCCGCACCAGCTTGAAGTCCGTATACTGCTGCCGGATGAAATACAGCGGCACCATAACGCCGTGATCCAGCGCCTTTTCCCGCTGCCCCAGCGTCCCGGCGGGAAAGCCGCTTTCCTTCGCCAGCCGTTCGATGGCCTGCGCCAGCGTTTCGTCGTACGTTTCCCGGAAACGCACCTGCGGCGCATCAAAGCGGGCGAAGGAGCCTTCCGCTTCCCTGCCCGGGGAAATATGGAAATAATCCGCGTACATGGTCGCGTGCGGGCTGGAAATGATGATCGTTTCCGGCTTGAGCGCCGCGATCTCCGCCGCCGCCCGGACATAGGCCGCCCGGGTCGTTTCGATCTGCTTTTCGCTTCCCCGGCCCACCTCGGGCACGATCATCGGAGGATGAGGCGTCATATACGCCGCTGAAACAGGCATAGCGATCCTTCCTTTTTATTTCAGTCTTTTCAGAATGCGGCCGGCCGCGGCATGAACCGCCGGCTTTCATCCGTCGCGGGCCCTTGAGGCGTTCAGCACGTCAGGCGCGTCGGGCCTTATTTTTCCTCGTCCGGAAAAATTTCAATGATGTCATCCACCGTGCAGTCCAGGACGCGGCAAATCTTCGCCAGCACCTCCACGCTCACGGGCTGGTCTTTCCCCATCTTCGCCATGGCGTTGGATGTGATCCCCGCCTCCCGGCGCAGCGCGGTCTTATTGATTTTCTTGTCGATCATCAGTTTCCAAAGCCTGTTGTATGAATAAGCCATGATCCGACCCTCCGCAAAATCCATGCTTCCGATTCAATCTATTATATCATGAAGCATCCCGCCTTTCAACCGATTTACAGCAATTTCAATCGGCTGTTTAATTTCTCAACCGCCCGCGAAGGGCGGGCTCTCCTCAGGCGGTATGCGGAATCCGAAAAAGCAGCGACGTTTTCCGGATAAAAAAAGCGCTTTCACAGCAGCATGGCAGCGAAAGCCCCGGGATTTAAAAAACGCAGAATAACATCGAATAAATGTGATTTTATCAGATATTGAAAGCAAAACGAACAGCGTCCAAACATTCAGCCGATTATCCGGCGCAGAAGCGGGCCGAAGAGTTTGACTTACTTTGACTATGGAGCTATAATACAGGCGTCATCAAGGGAAGGGGATCGAAAGAGAACCGGAACGGGATGGCGAAAGATGCGACCCTGCAACACTGGCGAAAAACCAAGCGGTACAAGGCCAAATGATTGGAGGTTTGCATTATGAGCAACTATCTTCCCAGTGTGTTCGGCGAGAACCTGATGGACATGTTCGATGATTTCGACCACGCTTTCTTCCGGGGCATGAACCGTCCGGAGCACGCGCTCTACGGCAGGAATGCTTCCCACATGATGAAGACCGACGTGAAGGAAACCGACGAAGGCTATGAAGTGGATGTTGATCTGCCTGGCTTCAAGAAGGACGAGATCAAGCTGGAGCTGAATAACGGCTACCTGACCATCTCCACCGAAAAGAGCCTGGAAAAGAAGGACAGCGAACGGAAAGGCAAGATACTGCGTCAGGAGCGCTATATGGGCACCATGCAGCGCAGCTTCTACGTGGGCGACAGCATCACGGAGGAGGATATCAAGGCCAAGTATGAAAACGGCGTGCTGAGCCTGACCTTGCCCAAGAAAGAGGCGAAAAAAGTACCTGAAAAGAAAACCATCCTGATCGAAGGCTAACTGATTATCATCCCCCGCCGGATCGCTCCGGCGGGGGTTTTTTTTACTATTCGCGTTCTAAGAGCCATGATGCAAATAGGAAATATAGATCAGGAAGAACAACGAGGGCGCTGCCCTCGAGCTCCCGCCGGGGAGGGAAGCCCCTCCCCGGACCCCGGCTGTGGGCGGTCGTTGCGCAACTTATCGAAAAAGCAACTTGC
>CACWLY010000078.1 GCA_902761825.1 uncultured Eubacteriales bacterium | reverse complement strand
GGTCCGGGGAGGGGCTTCCCTCCCCGGCGGGAGCTCGAGGGCAGCGCCCTCGTCGTTCTTCCTGATCTTAATTCCCCATTTGCATTATGGCTCTTAGAAGAAGAATAGTATTATTCCGCCATCGCCGTTGATTTATTCCGCCAACGGGTTATTGGAAAATAGTGTAAAGATGATACCGTCCTGCCGCATAAGGAGCAGGACGGTATTGTTTTTGTTAATATTGTATTTACAGCGCCGCCAGCTGCGTCCACGCCCAGGCGATCTGCTTTTCCACCTCGGGAACGCAGGTGCCGCCCTCGCTGACGCGGCGATTGACGCAGGCGTCGAGATCGACGGCGGCGTACACGTCCTGATCGAAGAGCGGCGAGAAGGCGCGGTATTCCCCGAGGGGCAGCGTTTCCAGCACGGCGCCTTCCTCGATGCAGCGGGCCACGATGCGGCCGGAGATCTTGTACGCCTCGCGGAAGGGCAGGCCCTTGCGCACGAGGTAATCGGCGAGGTCGGTGGCGTTGATGAACCCGGTCTGTGCCGCGCGGCGCATATTCCCGGTCAGCACGCGCATGCCGCCGATCATGCCGGCGAACACGTCCAGGCACATTTTCACGGTGTCGCAGGCGTCGAACACCGGCTCCTTATCCTCCTGCATGTCCTTGTTATAGGCCAGCGGCAGGCTTTTCATGGTGGCGAGCAGCCCGGCCAGGTCGCCGTACACGCGGCCGGTCTTGCCGCGCACAAGCTCGGCCATATCGGAGTTTTTCTTCTGCGGCATGATGGAAGAGCCCGTGGTAAAGGCGTCGCTGAGCTCGATATACTTGAATTCCCAGCTTGACCAGAGGATGATCTCCTCGGCGAAGCGCGACAGGTGCATCATCAGGATCGCGAGCGCGGAAAGCATTTCCAGGCAGAAATCGCGGTCGGATACCCCGTCCATGCTGTTCAGGCAGATCCCGTCGAAGCCGAGGCTTGCGGCCTCCATGCGCCGGTCGGTATCGTAGGTGGTGCCCGCCAGGGCGCAGCTGCCGATGGGCGAAACATTGATGCGCCTGCGCCCGTCGCGCAGCCGGTCGATATCGCGCAGCAGCATCATGGCGTAAGCCATCAGATGATGGCCGAAGGTGACGGGCTGCGCGCGCTGCAAGTGCGTGTATCCCGGCAAAATGGCGTCCTTGTACCGTTCGGCCTGATCGGCGATCACGGCGATCAGCGCTTTTGTTTTCCCGACGATCGCGTCGGTCTCGTCGCGCAGGTAGAGCCGCAGGTCCAGCGCCACCTGATCGTTGCGGCTGCGCGCGGTATGCAGCCGCTTTCCGGCGTCGCCGATGCGCGCGGTAAGCACCTGCTCGACGAACATATGGATATCCTCGCAGTCGGGATCAAAGGCCAGCTTTCCCGTCTCCAGGTCGTCCAGGATCGTCTGCAAGCCGTCGATGATCCGCCGCGCCTCGTCCGCGGGGATAATGCCCTTCGCACCGAGCATGGACGCGTGCGCCATGCTGCCCGCGATATCCTGCCGGTACATGCGGCTGTCAAAGGAAATGGAAGAATTGAAATCGTCCGCCAGCTTGCTGGTATCCCCCGCCGTGCGGCCCGCCCAGAGTTTTGCCACGGTAAATCGCCTCCGTTCCGAATAAAAAGGATCAGGCCGCCCGCTTTCCGGGCAGCTGGCTCAGGATCACGGCGCACAGCATCAGCGCGCAGCCGATCAGTTCCCTGCCGCTCATGGTTTCGTGCAGCAGGATCACGCCGAAGATCAGCGAGAACACCGATTCCAGGCTCATGATCAGCGAGGCCAGCGCGGGCGGCGTGCGCCGCTGGCCCATGATCTGCAGGGTGTAAGCGATGCTGCACGAAAACACGCCGGTATAAAAGATCGCCAGCCGCGCGTCCCAAAGCTGGCTCCACTGCGGATGCTCCAGGATCAGCCCCAGCGGCAGCGGCGCGAGCCCGGCCACCAGGAACTGCAGACAGCTGAGCATCACGCTGTCGCACTGCGGCGCGAAATGATCGATGGCCAGAATCTGCAGCGAATACGTCACCGCGCAGCCGATCACCAGCAGTTCGCCGGCTGAAATCTCAAGGCTGGAAATGGAGGAAAGCAGGTACAGCCCGACCACCGACAGCGCCACGCCGATCCACGTGCGCGCGCCCGTGCGCCGGCCCAGAAAAACGCCAAGCACCGGCACCAGCACCACGTACAGCGCGGTAATGAACCCCGCCTTGCCCGCGGGCACCGTGGTCAGGCCGATCTGCTGCAGCGTGCCCGCCGTGCCAAGCAGCAGGCCGCAGGTCAGCACCGCCCGCGGCGAGGGCATGCGGAAGCGCGCGCCCAGCCGCTTTTTTCGCGCCAGCGCCACCGGCAGCAGCGCCGCGCAGCCCAGCAGCGTGCGCACCGCCTGAAAGGTAAGAGGCCCGACAAAATTCATGCCGAACCGCTGCGCCACGAACGCCGTGCCCCAAATCAGCGCCGTCAAAAGCAGCAGCAGGCTTCCGCTTGCTTTTTTCATGCCGTGATTCTATCACATTCCTCACGGCGCGTTCAAGCTGTCCGGCGCGTTTTGCGGCCGCAGGTACAGGAAAAAAACGGTCTCCGCCTCGCCAACGTCTTTCGCGAAGAAGCCGCCTTTGCCCGCGGATCGTATGAATCCGAAAAACTCGCTTGAAAAATATGCGGCATACGCCAAATAGTCCCTTGAAAAATATTTGGATTCAGGTAAAAAGTCCCTTGAAAAATATTTTACTGCGGCTGTTCCCGCGATGCGCGACGGCAGACGGCAGGCCGCGCTGTCCATCTGCCCGCGGATGGTTTCAGGATCAGAACAGCGAGGGATACTGCTCCTGCATCAGCCGCTGCGCGTAATCCATGGAAGCCTGGGGCGTCAGCGCGCTGCTGAAGGTATTTTTTACCGCCATGCCCACGATACTCATAAAACGCCGCTCGTCAAAGGGAAACTGCTTTTCGGGGGGAACGCGTCTGCCCTGGGCGGCGGTGAAACACGAGCGGGCCAGATTGAGCCAGGGATAGCTGTTGATAATGCTGTAATTGTCATAGGAAGCGTTGCAGGGAGAGACGCCGCCGAAGAGCGTGCTCGCGGAAGCCACGGGCTCGCTGCACAGCCAGCGGATAAAATGAAGCGCCTGCTCGGGATGCCGGGAAAAGCGGCTGACGCCCAGCGCGCCCCCGCCGATGCAGGGATTGCTGCCCGGGATCATGGCGTAGCCGATGCTGTCCTGGGTATGGGAATGATAGCTCACCAGCGGCGCGGCGAAGTTATTGTACAGGATCGCCATGGCCACGTTGCCGCTGGCGAAGGCCTGCGCCGTGTCGGTCCACCAGCGGCAGTAACCCGGGGCGGTATAGCGGCGGAGCTCCAGCAGCTGCTCCAGGGCACGTACGCCGACGGGGCTGTTCAGATGGATCTCCCCGCGCTCGTCATAGAGGTTTTTCTCCATACTGAACAGACGGGCCAGGTATTCGCTGCCCGCGACGCCCGTGGAGCCCAGGGTCAGCGTCGCGCCGTTTTCCACCGGGGAATCCGGATTGATCCTGCGGGTAAAGAAAGCGGCGATGCGGTTGAACTCGTCGAACGTCGTCGGCACGGCCAGTTCCTGATTGTACTGCTCCCGGAAGATCCGGCGGCTCATGGCGTCGGAGAACAGGTCCTTCCTGTAAAACAGCATCTGTGTGCTGGGGGTGCAGGGCATGGCGTACGGAACGCCGTTCACATAGCAGAAGCGTTCCAGCAGTCCGGGGAGGAAATCCGAAAAGCCGTTTTCGATCCCGGGTTCGATCTGATTGAGCGGCGCCAGAATCTTTTCGGCAAACCAGCTCATCCAGCTGACGTCCAGGCGGATCACGTCAAAATTGGATCCCTGCCGCAGGCTGCTGAAAATTTCGTACGTTTCATCATAGGAATAGATGGCGAAGTTTACGGGGATGCCCGTCTGCTGGGTGTACAGGCGGCACATATCGCGCGCAATATACGCCGCGGGGCTGTCCAGCGTAAGCACGTTAATGGACTCCGGCTTCCGCAGCGCTTTGGGAAGCGGCTCGCACCAGGTCCGGAAGCCAACGTTGCCCAGCAGCCGCTCTTCCGGCTGCGCGTTCCCGTCCAGCAGGCCGATCATATGGCTGGCCGCCGCGTTGCCCAGCAGCCGGTAGTTGAGCTCATACTTGGTGAAATTGCTCTCCGGCAGCGTGCAAAGGGGAGACACGGTAAAGATTTCCGGCATCTTGCCTCTGTAAAACGTGGTCAGGATATCCTTTACCGCGTCCGCAAGCTCGATGCGGGAGCAAACCACGGCGTCCGCCTGGGCGATCTCCGGCGTTTGCAGAAGATTGATGTGCTCCCGGGCGTGGTGAATGTGCAAGGAAGTGATCCGTACCCCCGTATCCTTTATCGCGCTCAGAAACCCCTTGTTGAAATCCGACTCGTTGGAATAGCGCAGGTTGCCGGTCGCAAGCAGGATATGCCCGGGCCGGTTTTTCATGGCGCGCTGCGCGATCTCTCGTCCTGCCCGGACGTAATCGAAGCCGATATAATCCGTGTTCGCAAAGGGATGCCGCTCCACATACAGCACGGGCATGTTTTCGGGGTCGCTGCGGCCCGCGCGGTTATCGCGTATATAATCGGTAGAAAAAACCGACAGGCCGCGGATCATATCGCTCTGCGCTTCCTGGATCGCGGCTTCCTCGGCTCCCTTGCTGTTGGACCGGCGAAGATACAGGCGCACGGTGTAATGATGGGCTTCGGCATAGGCGCGGAAGCTGGTGTAAAAATCCAGGCAGCTTCTGTCCGTCAGATTGGGCATCAGCACGCCCAGCAGATTGGCGCGCCCGCGGCGAAGAATCTTTGCGCGCTCGTTGGGGACGTACCCCAACCGCTCGCAGGCTTCCGTCACAAGACGTATTTTTTCGCTGCTTACGTTTCCCCTGCCGTTCAATACGTTCGATACGGTGCCCTGGGCCACGCCCGCCGCCTTGGCGATATCCGAGATAGTGACCATTCGCTTCACGCCTTTCCTTTATGGGATGAAGCATGCGTATGCATACCAGATCGCGATGGATTAAACAGTATACTGAAATTATAGTGTTTTCCGCACGGTTTTGTCAATATGAATATTGACACGTTTCAATTTAGGTGCTATAATGACGGTGAAGATGCTCGTTTACTCAATGGATCATAAAAGGAGGCAATCCACATGAAGAAGATTCTTTCCACTATCCTCGTCCTGTCGATGCTGCTGAGCCTGCTGGCGATGCCCGCCCTGGCCGCGGATCCGCTGGAGCTGACGATGTTCTTCCCCGTGAACGTCGGCGGTTCCGTAGCCCAGCTGATCGACGACATGACCACCGAATTCAACAAGCAGAACCCCGATATTCAGGTTAAAGCCGTTTATACCGGCAACTATGACGATACCGTTACTGCCATCCAGACAGCCATCGGCACGTCCGGCCAGCCCGATCTGTTTGTGAGCCTGGCTACCCAGCGCTTCACCATGGACGACACCGGCATGGCCATGGCGTTGGACGATATCATCGCCAACGATCCCGAAGGCCAGGCGTTCGTGGATGATTTCATCGACGGCTTCATGCTGGACTCCTACGTGGAGGGCGGCCGCATCATCTCCATCCCCTTCCAGCGCTCCACCATGGTAATGTTCTACAATAAGGACGCTTTCCGCGAGGTCGGCCTTGATCCCGAGCAGCCCCCCAAGAACTGGACCGAACTGGTGGACTATGCCACGAAGCTGACCAACGACAAGCGTTACGGCGTAGCCATCGCCCTGAACTCCGGCTCCGCCCAGTGGGCTTTCACCGGCTTCTCCCTGCAGAACTGCACCAACGGCGTGGGCTTGATGAGCGGCGACGGCAAGGAAGTGTACTTCAACACGCCCGAAAACGTCGAAGCCCTCCAGCTGTGGCTGGACCTGCAGAACAAGTATAAGTGCATGGCTCCCGGCATCGTGCAGTGGACCGATATGCCCACCCAGTTCCTGGCCGGCGAAGTGGCCATGATCTATCACACTACCGGCAACCTGACCAACATCAGGAACAACGCCAACTTCGACTTCGGCGTGTGCTTCCTGCCCGCAGGCCGTCAATGGGGCGCGCCCACCGGCGGCGGCAACTTCTACATCACGAAGGGCATCAGCGAAGAGCGCCAGCAGGCGGCCTGGAAGTACATCAAGTTCATGTGCTCCACCGAGAACGCCGCCCAGTGGTCCATCAATACCGGCTACGTGGCTACCCGCGAGAGCTGCTACGAGACCGAAGTGCTGAAGGATTACTACGCCTCCTTCCCGCAGGCGCTGGTTGCCTATGAGCAGCTGCCCTATGCCCAGCCCGAGCTGACCACCTACAACGCGGCCGAAATGTGGCGTATCCTGAACGATAACATCCAGGCTGCCGTGACCGGTGAAATGACCGCCGAAGAAGCCCTGGCTGCCGCGCAGGAGCAGGGTGACGAGCTGCTGGCTGACTATCAATAAGCCTGTAATCCCGTAATCGTACCACTTGATGAGCGGCGGAACTGCAACATGATCTGCAGCTCCGCCGCTCTTTCCACTACGGATTATCACTTTGTTTGCCCCCGGCTCCGCCGCGGGGCAGAAAGGACGCTGCCATGACAAGTTCCGCCGCCGGCCGCCGTCGCCGGGAGGCGCTGCAGGGATGGATGCTGCTTCTTCCCGCCGTGCTGATCATGCTGGTTTTTACGGTGTATCCGGTGTTTCGCAGCGGGTATCTGAGCCTGTTCAAGTATCGGATGGGAAAAATACCCGAATATATCGGGTTCGGTAATTTTGAGCAGTTATTCGGCAACAGCACTTTCTGGAAGGTGATGCGCAACACCCTGGAGTTCGCCCTTATGACGGTAATCCCCAGCATGATCCTGGGCCTGTGTCTGGCCTTCCTGGTCAACCGCAAGGGACGTCATATCGGCTTTATCCGTTCCGCCTTCTTTTATCCGTCGGTCATGCCCATGATCGCCATTGCCAGCGTCTGGATGTTTATCTATATGGCGCGCAACGGCCTGTTTGATCAGCTGCTGGTCAGCTTCGGCCTGCAGCCCGCCAACGTGCTGTCCAACAAGGATACCGTGCTGCCCGCGATGGCGGTGATGTACGTCTGGCGCGAAGCGGGGTATCTGATGGTCTTCTTCCTGTCGGGCATCCAGAGCATCAACCAGGACGTGCTGGAAGCGGCCGCCATCGACGGCGCGACCGGCTGGAAAACCTTCCGCTACGTTACCCTGCCGCTGCTTGCGCCCACCACGCTGTTCGTTTCCACCATCGCGTTTACCAACTGCTTCAAGCTGGCGGACCAGGTGATCATCATGACCGAGGGCGCGCCTAACAACGCTTCCTCGCTGCTGCTGTATTATATATACCAGCAGGGCTTCACCAACATGAATTACGGCCGCTCCTCCGCGCTGACGGTGATCATGCTGCTGCTCCTCATGGTGTTCTCCCTGCCCCGCTTCTTCAGCCAGGATCGGAAGATCCATTATAACTGAGAGGAGGAAAAACCATGAACGCAAAAAAAGCAGGTTCCTTGGGCGTTTCGCTCCTCTCCGTAGTGCTGGGTCTCATCTGGCTGGCTCCGCTGTTCTGGCTGGTTTCCACAGCGCTGACCGAGACCACCTTCAACATGAGCTTCTTTCCGCATTCCGCCTTCACCTTCCGCAACATCCGGTATGTGTGGAACGCGGTTCCCTTCGGGCAGTATTATCTGAACACCATCATCCTGGTGGTCGTGACATTCTGCATTCAGTTCGTCACCTCCACCATGGCGGCTTATTCCCTGGCGTTCCTGAACTACCGGGGCAAGTCTCTCGTGTTCGTCATCATTTTCATGCAGATCATCATCCCCAACGACGTGCTGATCATCCCCAACTATCTGACCGTGTCGGAGCTCGGCCTGATCGACAGCAAGTTTGGCATCATGGTGCCCTTCCTGGGCAGCGCCATGGCTATTTTCCTGCTGCGCCAGCACTTTAAAACGGTGCCGCGCGCCTTCGGCGAGGCGGCGAAGATCGACGGGGCCAACCTGTGGCAGACCATCTGGAGAGTGTACATGCCCTGCGCAAAACCGGCGTATATGTCCTTTGCGGTCATTTCCGTCAGCTATCACTGGAACAACTATCTGTGGCCCCTGATCGTGACGCGCTCGCCGCAGAACCGTCCCCTGACCGTAGGCCTGGCCATTTTCGCCAAATCCAAGGAAGCCGATATGCAATGGTCCAATGTGTGCGCGGCTACCCTGATCATCATTTTGCCGCTGCTGATGGCCTTCTTCATTATGCAGAAACAATTCATGAACAGCTTCATCAGCGCGGGCGTAAAGGAGTGAGGATATGGAGCTGAAGTTCTTCGGCCGGGGCGCCGCCTTCTATCCCGCCTTCGGCAATACCAACGCCTTTTTCACCCAGGACGACGATCTGTTTTTCCTGGACTTCGGCGAGTCGGCCTTTGAAAAAGCCGTACGGATGCTGGACCTGACGGCATACCGTGCAATCTATGTGCTGCTCACCCATCTGCACGCCGACCATGCCGGCTCGTTGGCTTCCCTGTGCTCCTATACCCATATCATGCTTGACCGAACGGTTTATATCGTTCATCCGGTCGAGACCGTGAAGCAGATGCTGCGCCTGCAGGGCATCTGCGAGGATCTGTATCATTATTTGCCGCAGCTTCCGGAAGACTGCCCGGTGCGGGCCGAGCCCTGCCCCGTGCAGCATGCCCAGGACATGCAGTGCTTTGGCTACATCCTGCGCACGCAGGACGATTCCCTGTATTTCAGCGGCGACGCCGCGGTGCTTCCCGAAAACGTGCGTCAGCTTTATTTGCGGGGCGATATTAAACGGCTTTATCATGATACGGCCAGCCACGATTCCAAGGCGCATTGCTGGTATAAGCGTCTGGAAAAGGATATCCCGCCTGAAATGCGGAAAAATGTATTTTGCATGCACCTGGACGGCGATTATGAGGCCGAATTGAAAAGTCTCGGTTTTTCCGTGGTCACGGCGGAAAAGTGACCCGCTGCCGCGCGCGCGAAGCGGCGGAAAAACCATAGAAAAAGCCGGAACGGCTGTCAGCGGTCAAGCGGCAGTTTCCGGCCTTCCGATAACGCTGCATTCCCCACAGGATCAAACCATCCTGTGGGATTCTTATACTATTCTCAATCTAAAATCTTATCATCTTTGGGTGTCTTTTCCGTCTTGGCGTTGCTTCATTCCGGTCAACGTAGCGCTGCTACGCCTCCCT
>CACWLY010000077.1 GCA_902761825.1 uncultured Eubacteriales bacterium | reverse complement strand
ACATAGCCGCTGTATCCGTTATAGGTCACATAGCACCATTTGGAGCCGACCTCCTGCACCTGCACCAGGGCGTACTGGGGAATGACCAGAATGCGCTTGGAGCCGGAGGAGGCGGACTTGCGCATGTTCAGGCCGCCCTGCACGGTAACGACCTGGGCATACTTGGCGCCTGGAGAGGTGGTGGGAACGGCGGGAGGAACGGGCTGGCTGATATCCAGGTTCAGGAACTTGCTCATGACGTAGCCCTGGAAGCCGTTGTATTCCACCTGGCACCAGTCATAATCAAAGGAAATGATATTGACGATGGCGCTGCGGGGAATCAGCAGGATGCGCGGCGAATACTGGCTGGGCGCGGTGCGCAGGTTGAGGCTGCCGCTGGGCGTTACGACGCGGGCCTGGCCCTTGACGGTGGGCGGGGTGGTGGGAATGACGGGCGTGGGCGTGACCACGGGGACCACGGGCGTGGGGCCGGCCAGACGCACGAACTTGGTCATGACATAGCCCACGGTGCCGTTGTACATCGCCTTGCACCAGTTGACGCCGTACTCCAGCACGACGAAGGGCGCGTACTGCGGGATCGTGCGCAGGATGTGCGCGGCGGTATAGGGATAGACGCGCAGGTTCAGACTGCCCTTTACGGTGTTGACATAGGCCGCGATCCCGGTTCCGGGATCGCCGGTGGGAATGATAGCGGGCGTAGGCGTGGGCGTGGGCGAAGGCACGGTGCTGCCCGAAACGGTGACGGTGCAGTACGCCTTGACGCCGTGGGCATTGGAAACGATGATGATCGCCGAGCCGGACGCGATGGCGGTGATTTTGCCGGTGTTGTCCACGCTGCAGATCGCGGTGTTGCTGCTGGAATAATACGCGGGCTTGGCGGTATCGGGATTGATGATGGGCGTGATCGTAAAGCTGTTCCCGACATCCAGGGTGATGCTGGTGACGTTCAGCTTGATCGTGGAGCTGCTGACCACTTCCACTCTGCAGGTCGCCTTGACCGTGGGATAGCTGACAAAGGACAGCGTAACGTTCGCGATGCCGACCGCCTTCGCCGATACCTTGCCGGTTCCGTCCACGTCCGCGATCAGCGGATTATCCGAGGCCCACTGGGTCGTGCCGTCCACCAGACCGCCCTTTTTCACGGTGGCGAGCAGTTGCTCGGTGGCGTCCACGCTGAGCGTAAGGGACGTTTTGTCAAAGGTGATGGAAGGCGTCGTATCATCCGCCAGCGCCGGCACGGCAAGCATGACGCAGAACAGCAGCGCCAGAACGACCGGCAGGGCAAACGACCTTTTCGTTAACATGGAGGGTTCACTCCTTTGCACATAGACGTATTCTACTTTATTATAATCAAATTGTTCCGCGATTGCAATAGTTTAATTACAAAAAAGTTACAAATTATTAAGAAATATACAGCAATCGCGCAAAAAAAAGCAAACAAAAGGAGGATCGCTTCGCGGCGATCCTCCCTGCGTACTGAAGATAGGCGGTATTATTCGCGGCCGGCTTCCTTGATCTTGGCAGCCTTGCCCTGCAGTCCGCGCAGATAATACAGCTTCGCACGGCGCACCTTGCCCTTGCGGATGACCTCGATATGGTCGACGCGGGGGCTGTGCAGCGGGAACGTGCGCTCAACGCCGATGCCGTAGCTGACGCGGCGGACGGTAAAGGTCTCGCGGCAGGAGCCGTTGCGGCGGGCGATGACAGTGCCTTCAAACGCCTGCAGGCGTTCGCGGTTACCTTCCACAACCTTCACGGACACGCGAAGCGTGTCGCCAACGCTGAAGTCGGGCCGATCGGTACGGAGTTGCGCATTTTCAATGCTCTTGATGATCTCGCTCATGGTAATAGTTCCTCCTTCCCTCATAGACGTTCGTGCGCGGCGGCTGAGGCGGCAGCCTGTGCCCGCAGAGGACCGTCCGTTTCACACAAAGGGCATTATACCATAGACAAAGCACCAAAAGCAAGGACTTTTCCAAAGAAATTTGCGCGCATTTTCCAAAGAAATTTGCGCGCTGTCTGTTCCAAAGATATTTGAACGCTGTCAGCTTTTTTTCGTTGCTGTTCACCTGTAAATCGGAATAGACGAGAACAAAAACCCCGGGTAAGTATGAAAGGACCCGCAGGCCCGTTCATTTTTATTTCGCAGGCGACGGCGTGTACGTCGCCGAGAAGAAAATTTCAGGAGGGAGCGCAGACGACCGGATGAAATTTTCCTTCCTTGCGGTTTTTCCGCCCGGGAGCCCCCGCAGGGGCGAGAGGAAAAACCGTTCCTGCCGGGGGAAAATCTCCTTTTCCCCCGGCGGCAGTATTGACAATTCCCCGTCCGATGCCGTATACTGATGCCATCCAGGGAAAGGAAGGTCCGCCGAAGACGATGAAGATCCGCAGCTGACAAACCGGCTTCAGAACGCGCTCCCCGTCGTGAAACAGGGAGAATTGTTGTGATGCCGCTTGGAGGCTGCGTAAACGCGTGTTCCGGGCTTTTTTGTATGCGCTTGTTTACGCTCCTCCGCGGCACGGAGGAGTGATTTTTATATGTCGAAGCTTTTGCTTGAAGTGAACGGCCTGACAAAATCCTACGGCCAGCGCGAGCTGTTCCGTATCGACGGCCTGACGGTGTACGACGGCGAGCGGATCGGCCTGATCGGCGAAAACGGCGCGGGCAAATCCACGCTGCTCGCCATCCTGGCCGGGGCGGCCAGGCCCGACGCGGGCGTCGCGCGGCTGCTGGGCCCGGCGGCGCTGATCCGACAGCAGGGCGACGCCGAGGAGGCCGGGGACCGCGGCGTGCAGGCGCTGCTCGGCGCGCCCGAACGGCGCGACGGCCTGTCGGGCGGCGAAATGACCCGCAGGCGCATCGCCGCGGCGCTGGCCGCGCGTCCGCGGCTGCTGCTGGCCGACGAGCCCACCACCGATCTGGACGAGGCCGGGCGCGGGCTTTTGTACGATCAGCTGCGGGGCTTTCAGGGCGCGCTGATCCTGGTCTCCCACGACCGCGATCTGCTGCGGCGGCTCTGCGGCAGGATCTGGTATCTGGAAGACGGTACAATTACCGATTTCCCCGGCGGATACGACGATTTCCAGGCCGAGCGCAGCCGCAGGCGCGAGCGCGCGCAGTTTGAGTACGATCAGTACCGGCAGGAGCAGGCGCGGCTGAAGGCTTCGGCCCAGCGCATGGCCGAGCGCGCGTCGGCGGTCAAAAAAGCGCCGAGCCGCATGGGCAACAGCGAAGCGCGCCTGCACAAGCGCGAGGCCACCGACGCCGTATTGCAGCTGAGCCACGCCAAGCGCACGATCCAGAACCGCATGGAGCATATGGAGGTCAGGGAGCGCCCCCGCGCGCTGCCCGATATCCGCATGCAGCTGGGCGTCAAATCGCCCATCGGCGCGAAGACCGCGCTGGAAGCGCGCTGCGCGCGCATGACGGCGGGCGGGCAGACGCTGCTGGAAAACACGGGCTTTACCCTGCCCACCGGCAGCCGCACGGCGCTGCTTGGCGGCAACGGCTGCGGCAAGACCACGCTGCTGCGCGCCCTGAACGGGCAGCTGTCGGACGGCGCGGTCTTCGAGGGCGGCATCCGTTTCAATCCCGCCGCGCGCGTCGGCTGGTTCGACCAGCACCAGGAATGCACGCTGGACAGCGATAAAACGATCCTGGAAAACGTGACCGCCGCTTCCAGCCTGCCCGAAAGCACGGCGCGCACGGTGCTGGCGCGGCTGGGCTTTCAGCGCGACGACGCCTTCAAGCCCGTATCGCTGCTCTCCGGCGGCGAGCGCACAAAAACGGCGCTTGCCCGGCTGCTGCTGACGGACTGCAATCTGCTGCTGATGGACGAGCCCACCAACCATCTGGATATCTTTACCCTCGAAGCGCTGGAAGAGCTGCTGGCCGGGTACGGCGGCACGCTGCTGTTCGTGAGCCACGACGCCGATTTCGTCGCGCGGGTCGCCACGCGCACGGTGCGCTTTTCGGGCCGCAGTCTGGTCACGGCGGAGGGCAGCCCCGACGAGCAGAACGCCGCGCGGCCGCAGAGCGACGACGCCTGGCGGCTGGCCGTGTCCACGCTCGAAATGCGCATGGCCGGGCTCGCCGACCGAATGTCGCGCCCCAGAAAGGGCGATAAGCCCGAAGCGCTGAACGCCGAATACCTTTCGGTCGCCGAAGAACTGCGCCGATTGAAGCGCGAAAACCCGAATGTGAAAAAATAAACCCGGCGTCTGAAAAAATATGGTAACAAAATTCACCAAATATCCTTGCAATCCCGGGCGGTTTTAGATACAATAGATACATCAATGCGCGTATATGAAAAGGAGGTCATGCTTTATGCATTCCAACATTCCCGATGTCAAACTGGGAATCGTCGCCGTATCCCGCGACTGCTTCCCCATCAATCTGTCTGAAATGCGCCGCTCCAACATCGTCAAGGCCTACGGCGACGGCCTCTACGAGTGCCCCGTGACCGTGGAAAACGAATTGGACATGCTCAAGGCCGTCGAAAACGTGAAGGCCGCCGGCTGCAACGCGCTGGTTGTGTTCCTGGGCAATTTCGGCCCCGAGACTCCCGAAACCCTGATCGCCAAGAATTTTGACGGTCCCTGCATGTTCGTTGCGGCGGCCGAGGGCGACGGCGATATGATCAACGGCCGCGGCGACGCCTACTGCGGCATGCTGAACTGCTCCTACAACCTGGGCATGCGCCACCTGGCGGGCTATATCCCCGAGTATCCCGTGGGCACCGCCGATGATATCGTCGCCATGATCCGCGATTTCGTGCCCATCGCCCGCGCCTATATCGGCATCAAGAACCTCAAGATCATCACCTTCGGCCCCCGTCCCCAGGACTTCTTCGCCTGCAACGCCCCCATCAAGGGCCTGTACGAGCTGGGCGTGGAGATCGAGGAGAACAGCGAGCTCGACCTGCTGGTGAGCTATAAGGCGCACGCCGGCGATAAGCGCATCCCCGAAGTGGCCTCCGATATGGCCAGGGAAATGGGCGAGGGCGCTTACTACGCCGATATGCTCGAGCGCATGGCGCAGTTTGAATTGACCCTGCTGGATTGGGCCGAGGCACACAAGGGCGCGCGCAAGTACGTGGCCTTCGCCGATAAGTGCTGGCCCGCCTTCCCCGAGCAGTTCGGCTTCGAGCCCTGCTACGTCAACAGCCGCCTGGCTTCCCGCGGCATTCCCGTCTCCTGCGAGGTGGATATCTATGGCGCGCTGAGCGAGTACATCGGCGCCTGCGTCACCGACGACGCCGTGACCCTGCTGGATATCAACAACAGCGTGCCCCAGTACATCTACGACGAGGACATCAAGGGCAAGTACGACTGCAAGCTCACCGATACCTTCATGGGCTTCCATTGAGCGAGCCCGATTTCACCCGCGGCACGCTGGAAGGCGATATCGCGCCCAGCCCCATCACCTTCTACCGCCTGCAGTGCGACAGCGAGGGCTGCCTGCGCTCCTATATCGCCCAAGGCGAAGTGCTCGACGTGCCCACCCGCTCCTTCGGCGGCATCGGCGTGTTCTGCATTCCCGAAATGGGCCGCTTCTATCGCCATGTGCTGGTGCAGAAGCGCTATCCGCATCACGGCGCCGTGGCCTTCGGCCATGTGGGCAAAGCCCTGTTCGAGCTGTTCAAGCTCCTGGGCGTCAAGGATATCGCCTATAACCAGCCCGCCAACCTGCCCTATCCCACCGAGAATCCCTGGGCATAATACGATCCCCCAAATGCACGCCTGCCAGTCTCCGGCAGGCGTTTTTGATTGCTGGCAAACAGGCCGCGCGGCCAAAAAGATGTTTCTACTCGCGTTCTGAGAGCCATCATGCAACTAGGGAATTAAGATCAGAAAGAACGACGAGGGCGCTGCCCTCGTGCTCCCGCCGGGATGGGTGTCCAGAGGGGTTTCGAGCGCCCGGAAAACCTTCCCTTGGGATGGTTTTCAGCGAGAAACGGGCCGGAAGGCCCCGGATCGCGTAGGCCCTAACGTCCCCTCTTCTGTCTTAATACACCCTTCGTGAATTGGCTCTTAGAAGAAAAACAGCATTATCCCCGCGAGACGCGGATATCCGTGATAATGCACTGATCCCCGGTCAGGGCGGCATAGATCGGGCCGGTGAACCCGCGCACGGTGATCACGCTGTGGATGCGGATGCCGAGGTTCTCGGTATCCAGGATGACGGAATCGTTATCGCGCCGGAGCGCGATCTCGCAGGTAACGCCGTGCTTCTGGCGGTTTTTCCACTCCTCCCAGCCGGGGAAGGCTTCCGTCATGCTGACCGAGGTCTCATTGGACACCTGATCGTCCGTATGCCAGTTTTCGACGTCCAGGCGCACGAGGGCGAACTCCCGGTAGCCTTTTCCTTCCACCTTCCGGTCCTCGCCGGTAAAGAGGCAGACGAAGGGGCAATGCCAGACCAGCCGCGCCGCCGGCAGGCTTTTCGTATAGAAGCCGAACCGGATCGCCTGATCGACGGGAACGCCGGGCGTGGAGGCTTCGCGCCAGCCGCTGATCTGGATATTGGGCAGGTCGCCCTCGGGATATCCCGCTATATAGCTGATCTCCTCGGCAATACGCGGGATATAATCCCCGGGGACGGCGGACTGATCCTCCGTTATGCGGAAATCCTGGAACAGGCAGTTTTCGCCGGTAAGCGAAAGATAGGCGAAGCGGGTGTTGTCCGGCAGCGCGAGGACGGTCTCGCGCGTCTGCTTTTCGTCCGTGACGCGGATCATCACGTGATCGTTGACCCGCACGGCTTCCAGGTCGTATTCCATTGTCCCGGCGGCGGGATTCCCCCAGGCTGCGGCCTTCGGCGCGGGGCTGTCCTTCCGGGGGATAACGCGGGTCTCCGCTTTTCGCACGCCGTCGGCGGTCGTCTGCCCGTCAAAGCGGAGAACGGCGTACTCGCAGTAAAACAGGTCTTTTTTCTTGGCATCCGTATCCTGCACGAGGGCGTCCAGCGAATCGAAGAGGATGGCCGCGGGCCTGCATTCCCGCGCCGCGTCGATCGGACGGCAGGACAGATGGATGCGGCTGATATGATCGTTCATCAGGATGCCGACGGTGCAGTCACGGCCCATGCTTACGCACGCGAGGCTCTCGTTGAACGAGGGATCCGAGCCGTTTTCCAGCTCCTGCATGCGATACGTGGTATCCATATCGACCAGGTGAATCATGATCTTGGCAAGCGCGGGATCGAACTGCGTGCCCATGCCCTTCACAAGCTCCTCGCGCACCTTCTGCTGGGGGATCGGATCGCGGTAGCTGCGCTTGGAGGTCATCGCGTCATAGGCGTCGGCCACGGCGATGATCCGCGCGATCTCGGGAATGCTCTCGCCCACCAGCCCGTCCGGGTAGCCCGTGCCGTCGTAGCGCTCGTGGTGATAGCGCGCGCCGATGCTCAGATACGGCGAAGCGCCGATCTTGGAAAGGATCTGGTAGCCGTAGACGGGGTGGAGCTTGATCGCGGCGTACTCCTCTTCGGTCAGTTTTCCTTACTTATTGATGATGCTGTCGGGAATGCCGATCTTGCCTACGTCGTGCAGCAGGGCCGCAAAATAGATCTCCTCGCATTCCTCCTCCGATTTGCCGGCGTCCCGGGCGATCTGCTGGGAATAGGCGGCCACGCGGCTGGAATGACCGTGCGTATATTTATCTTTTGCGTCGATGGCGCTGACCAGCGATTCCGCCGTCTGCTCGAACAGGCTGTGCTCCTTTTCCTTCTCTTTCCGGAAAATCTCGGTTTCCAGGTCCCGGGAATGCCGCACGGTCCGGTTCAGGTCGATCTGCACGAAAACATGCAGAACGATCACCACGCCCACGAGCGACATGTTCGTCAGCGACACGCCGTAGGCCAGAAACTGAACGGCGGAGGCGATCAGGGGAACGACGGTGCTGATGACCAGCGAGATCACGATCAGCTGATTGAGCTTTTTCCGGTATTGGAGCACGACGGAGAGCTGAAGCAGCGCGATGACCGACGGGATGATAAAGCTCAGGAAAACGCAGGAACCGCGGTGATAGGTGTTCGTTTCGTCAAAGGAATAATACAGGCCGGTAAACTGTGAAAGAACGATCAGGACCACGCCCACGGCGAACAGCGCCTCGCAGACCAGCAGCCGCCGGGGATATTTGCTCATTCCCACTTCGTTCCCGGACAGATCGTAAAGGAAGAGCGTGATCTCGTGGATCATGAAAAGCGCGAGGAAAAAGACCAGGAAGTTGCTGACGCGGACCATGACGTAGCCCTGCCAGCCGGGAACGCCCCGGAAATGGTACGCCTGCCAGTCCGATATCAGCAGGAGCATGGCCGATATCTCCAGAAGCGTCAGGATGCGCCGGCGTTTCGGGGAAAGCGCTTTGGAAATAAACGACAAAAACGCGAGCATCCCGCACATGCCGCTCATGAACAGCATGATATTCAGTTGGTGCGCTCTGAGGTACTCCATCCGTGATGCCTCCCGGTATGCACGTTATCAGCTGCGCGGGTCCGCGCCGGCCGCATCGTCCTTATGGCTCTTGTCTTCATACATGGCCTTGTCCGCCATTCTGAGGAAAAGCTCGGCCTCGTCCTGCATCGCCGCCTCCCCTTGCCCGGGCACGCTGCGATAGCAGCCGATGCTGACGCGGAGATGGTATTTTTTCCCGGCGGCGCGGACGGCCTGATCGATCTTTTCGCGGAGAGAACGGCGGAAGGCCGCCTCCTTTTCGCGGTCGTAATGCCTGGCGAGCACGACGAACTCGTCGCCGCCCGCGCGGATGCAGACTTCGTCCTGCCGCGTGCTGTCCCTCATCGCGTCGGCAATGACCGACAGGCAGGCGTCGCCCTCCGCGTGGCCGTAGCCGTCGTTGATCTTTTTCATGTCGTCCATGTCGATCAGGAAAACGGCCAGCTCGGTTCCCGCGTCCCGGCATTCGTTATAGTAGCTCTCAAAATACTGGTAATACCCGCGGCGGTTATACAGCCCGGTCAGCATGTCCGTATGCGACATAACGGACAGCTGATGGCGGGAAAGCCAGTTGATCAGCACCGTGCTGATGCTGACCAGCCAGGATTTGATATGCAGCTGCTCCATCCCCTGCATCTCCGGGTTGACGATAAAATACCCCAGGAAATACTGCAGATGATGGATCGGGAAAATATAATACGCCTTATCGTCCGCCATCATTTCGTCTGGAAGCAGCCGGCCTTTGGGCAGGCTCTGCCTTTTTACAGGCCGGCCGTTCCAGATCCCGCAGGCGACGTTGAAGGTCTCGTCCTTCACCGTGTAGCGGTGCTGGATCGTCTTTTTCCGGCTCCAGCCGTCGATCAGGCAGAGCACGGCGTCCTTGAACCCGGTCTCGCGCAGACAGCCTTTTTCGATTTCGTCATAGATGTCCTCCAGGTTATCCCGGATCGCGCAGCCGAGGATCAGGTTGGTGTTTGAAAGGGCCAGGCTTTCCAGGTTGGTGACGGTATGGATGTATTTTTCCCGGATCTCGTCCCTTCCGGACGGATTATGCTGCTCGCAGCCGCAGGAGCGGCGAAGGCACAGCCTGCCGGGAACGGCGGTCAGCGGATCGACGCGCTCCCCGCGCAGCACTTTCATAAGCACTTCCATCCCGGCTTCCCCGACCCGGTAGAAGGGCTGGGCCGAGGTGGTGACGGAGGGCTCGTTCAACCGCGCGCGCAGGATATCGTCGTAGCCCGTCACGATCACGTCCTCGGGCACGCGGAAGCCCAGGTCTTCCAGCGCCTGGATCACGCCGATGGCCGTATAATCGTTTACGCAAATGATGGCCTCGGGCAGCCTGCGCCCGCCCTTTTCGGCGTAGCGCGCAAGGATCTCCGCAACGACCTGCGGCCCGCATTCCGGCCGCAGCTCCCCGATAAAGATGCGGTCGTCCCCGCAGGGAAGGCCGTTTTTCCGGAGCGTTTCCCGGAAAATTTCGATGCGCTCCAGGCAGAAGGAGCGCTCCGCCGGGCCGGCCACATGCACGATATCCCGGCAGCCGTGGCAGGCGATCACGTGGCGGATCAGCTCGGTAAAGGACTGCTTCTGA
This sequence comes from uncultured Eubacteriales bacterium, assembly GCA_902761825.1. Taxonomy (GTDB): domain Bacteria; phylum Bacillota; class Clostridia; order Christensenellales; family Aristaeellaceae; genus SFMI01. Next base: position 18,615 of record CACWLY010000077.1, on the reverse strand, counting down.
TCGTTGAAAATGCTGTACGTGCCCTCCTTGATCGCGCCCAGGGTCACGACCGGGCAAGGGGCCGCCTTTTTCAGGCGGTTCATCGGCTCGATAAAAGAGCCGGTCATATAGGTGTCAAACGTGATCAGCGCGTCGTATTCCTTCAGATCCGGAAGCAGGTAAACGACAAAATCGCCGATATCGTAATCCTGATACAGCGCGTAGTTTTTGCTGGTGTGGTTGTCCGCGAAGCTCGTGAAGAAGATCAGCTTCGCGTTTTCCTTCCGCGCGGCGCTCAGCAAGCCCTCCACGGTCTCCTTCACCATGCCCTCGTACAGGGCCGAGATAAAAACGGCAACCGTTTTTCTGCCTTCCGGGGCGGGATTTCCCCCTCTGTTTCCGGCCAACGCTCTCTCTTCCATCCGATTCATCCTCCGCTGATTTTTCCCGGCGGGAACTCCGCGGCGCTTTCGTGCTTTTCCCTTTCCGCGCCCTGAAACGGCGGCGCTGAACGGGCGGTTCTTTCCATCAAAAAAAAGCCGATTCTGCCACAAGAAATGTCCATATGATTATTTAATTTATCATACCGCCAATCGGCCGTTTTGTCAAAGGATAAACGGGCTGTTTTTTACAATAAAACAACCCGGAACCAGAAAGGTCCCGGGTTGCGGAGCGGCGGGGTCACTCTCCCAGCCAGTCGAGCTGGCAGGACAGGCAGGCCTCGAGCACGTCGGCCTTTTTCACATAGCCGAAATCGCCGTTCAGATCGGGCAGCCAGTCCATTCCGCCGCGCGGCACGGACACGTAAAACCACTTGCCGTCCTCGAGCAGGATATGCATTTTCGTTCCCGCGGGCAGCGTCCGCGCCGTGCCGTCCAGCAGGCCGACGCCATTTTTCAGCGGGATATCGCCCTTCGCTTTCGCGACGCGGACGGGCATATACATGGAAGGCGCGTCCTGGCCGTAACTGGTGTAATTGGAGGAGACATACCCCTCCAGCCTGCCCAGCCGGGTATGGATCCAGGGCGCTTCACTGCCCTTTTTCACGTCCAGCACGGGCAGCAGAACGCCGGTTCGCAGCATGCCGAGATCGGCGGAACGGCTGCTCGTTTTCGCCCGCAGATGCACGCCGTTCGCCATCACCAGGCTCCCGCCGTCCATCGCCCCGGGAAAGACGTCGACCGCTTCGGCCTCGGCTTCGGTCGTGGGAAAATCACGGACATCGGCCCCGCCCAGGAAAGCCGGATAGCGCACCATGCGATCGTTCCGGGTCATCGGCCCGCCGATCCTGCCCGTCCAGACGTGCCAGGGCTGGCTGACCGTGGACGAGATCATGAACTGCTCGCCGGTCGCGCCGTCCGCGCGCAGGTAGGCCGACACCGTGCAGGACATATGAAGCGCGCCCTCGAAGGCGTAGGTGTCGGGATACACATGAAAGACCGCCGTCTCGTGGTCCGACAGCGTATAGACGATTGCGAAGAAACCGACGCTGCGGTCGCATTCGATGGTAAAATCCGCGTCGGGATACAGCGCGTTTTCGCCCACGGGCCAGACCTCCCAGCCGTTATCCCCCGCAGCCAGGATCGTCAGCAGGCGGCGTCCGTCCTTTTCAAAGGCGGCCAGCCCCTTGTCCTGCGCCCGGGAATTATCCAGGCCCATCGTGCGATAGCTGCCGCACAGCAGCTTCCAGCCCGTCAGCTCGGGCCGGTCAAAGGCCGCGCGCAGCTCTTCGGGCGTCTCGCGAGTAAACGTTACCACGTCGCTCCTGCCATAGTGCGCGCGCCGGACCCCGGTCTCAGGCGTCGGCGCGTCGGACAGCGCGAGGCCGTACCGCGCGAGCGTTTCGTCGCGCCACTCGGTCAGCGGCGCGGGCCACAGGTATTCCGGGCCGCACAGGAACGTGAACAGCGCGTTCACCGCCTGCGCCGCCGGGTCCCCGGCGGTCAGCCCCGAGCAGACGGCGGCGTCCACCAGCGTGTCGGCTTCGCTCAGCGCGCGCAGCAGCGCGTCGCTCGCGTCCGTCCCCCAGTCCGAAAACCACCGCTCCGCTTCGGCCCTGCGCAGCACGTCGCGCAGAACGCCCTCGCCGGGATGCGTAACCCAGTCCAGCGTGTTGAAGGGCGAGGTCATTTCCCTGCGGCGCTCCCCGTCGCAGCGCAAAGCGTATTGCAGGTCGGGGCGCGTGTCGGGCCAGAAGGTCAGCGTGCCTTCGCCGTCGTCCGAAAAGACGAAAGCGGCGGCTTGCTCCTCGGTATATCCGAGCACCTCGGTCAGGCAGCCCCGGGCGTAAGCCAGGGGATCGAAGGCTTCCTCGGCCCATGCGCCGCAGACAAACAGGCAGGCCGCGAACAGGCAGAAACACAGTTTTTTCATCGCGTATCACCTCAGCCGTTGCCAAACAGGCTTCCGTAGTTGACGTTGAAGTTCATGATCCGCGTTTCGGGCGCGATCAGCACGCTCAGGTACGCGCTCATATCGGCGTTGTTTTCGATGGCCGCCTCGCTGTTCCAAAAGCCCATTTCGACGAGACGCATCCCGTCCTGCCAGGCCTCGTTCCAGAACCGGTACGCGTTGCAGCGCTCCGCCGTTTCGGGATTGATCCCGGCGATGAACCGCCGGATATCGTCAGCCAGGTTTTCCTGCTCCTCCTCCGAGAGCGACAGCTCGCAGGCGTTCCAGTGATCGGGGATCGTTCCCGGCGCAAAGAGCGATTTCACGTTGCCCGCGCGGTCGAAATACACCTCGAACACAGGGATCGAGCCGCCGTTATCGGCGTACACGCAGCACACGTCGGGATCGTCGGCGGCGTTTTCAACATGCCATTCCAGCTCATCTTCGCTCACCGTCCTGCCGTCCAGCGCATAGAGGACCTTAGCGTAATCGACGGCCTGCTTTTCGCTGGCGACTGTCGAGCGGCTGATCGCCGGATGGCTGCGGAACAGGCGCGGCACCACGCGCACTTCGCCCGTGGCGAAAGCGCCGATCAGGCACATGGAGGCCAGCACGGCGAACGCCACGCCCAGCCAGCGCAGGGCTTCCTTTTCGCGCAGTATCGTGACCACGCGCGTTTTGAGCCGCCTGCCGGTCATGGTCATGCCGGTGGCAAGCACGCCCAGGCCGGGAGCGCTGCGCCGGGCGGCAGCCAGCACCAGCACATTGGCGTACGCCTTGCGCTCCCCGTAATCCATCGGCGCGATCACGCGGTCGTCGCAGCGCAGCTCGCAGTCGGTGCGGCTCATGTCCGCCGCGATCCAGACCAGGGGATTAAACCAGTGCAGGGCGCAGCAGGCCAGCCGCAGCACGCCCCAGAAGGAATCGCCGTTTTTCAGGTGGCAGACCTCGTGCGTCAGCACGCGGACGGCGTCCTGCGGCGAGGCCGTGAGCGGCAGGGCGATATACGGCCTGAAAACGCCCACCAGGCACGCGCTGGGCAGGGGATCGGTAAAGTACACGGGCACGGGCTTTACTCCGCGCCGGGCGCATACCGCTTCGTACTGCTCCAGCAGCCTGCCGCCGATGGGCTCGATGCGGCCCGCCCGCAGCCGCAAGCGGAACCGCGCGTTGGAAAAGACGAACCAGGCGACCGCGGCGATCACGCCCGCAAAATATACCTGGGCCAGGACGATGGACACCCGGGCGCTGATGATGCCGTTGCTCAGCGTCCAGACGCGGTTTCCGGCGGCCGTGTAATGACCGCTCCACAGCCGGTTGCCCAGATCGGCCAGGGCGTCGCACAGCCGCACTTTGACCTGCCCCGCAATGGGGCGGATCGCCGGGTCCATCGCGAAGGGCGAGCGGATGGCGTTGATCAGCGGATTGGGCAGCGACAGCGGCAGCAGCAGGCGCGCGGCCACAAGCAGCCAGCCGAAGCATAGCGCGCTGTTGCCCAGCGGCCTGCGCAGAAATCTGCGCAGCGCCACCATCAGCACGATGGCGATGCCGGCCATGATGTTGGCTTCGATCAGGAAATTATAGATCAATGCTGTACGCATAGGCGCTTTCTCCTTTTGTATATGATCGGAAAGCCCCGCGTCCGGGGGGTCAATCGCGCGCGTTCTTCTTCATGGCGTCGATGATTTCTTCCATGTCCTCCACGCTCAGTTCGCCGCTGGATACCAGATGGCTGACCAGAAGCGATGCGTCGCCCTTGAAAATGTGCCTGAGAAAGCTGCGCGTGCGGTCGGTGCTTGCCGCGTCCTGGCTGACCGCCGGTGTGTAGGTCTTGGCCGGGCCGGATTCGTCCACCTTCACGGTGCCTTTCTCCTCCATGCGCTTGAGCAGCGTGATCACGGTGTGCCGCGTCCAGCCCGTGCTGGGCTCCAGCGCTTTGGTGATCTCGGCCATCGTGCGCGGCGCGCGGTCCCACAGCACTTCCAGTATCTTCCATTCGGCATCGGTGCATTGTATCGGCATATCTCTTCCTCCTTTTGCAGAGTAAACAACTGTCTACGTACAGAGTATACAATTGTCTACCTAATTTTGTCAACAGGAAAATAGCGTTTGTTACAATTGTAATACTATTCTCAGTATAAAAGATTATCAGATTTGGGATGGATTTATGGAGGGAGGCGTAGCAGCGCTACGTTGACCGGAATGAAGCAACGCCAAGGCGGAAAAGACACCCAAAGATGATAAGATTTTAGATTGAGAATAGTATAAACAATCCTGTCCGCATGCCGGACGCCACGGCGCGGAAAATAAAAAAAGAGCGGGGAAAACGGCGTCCCTGCCGTCCTCCCCGCTTTGCGCGTTACTGCATCCCGCTGCGCGCGATCCGGCCGCGGCCCACGGTGATATCGTCCATCGTGCGGTCGCGCAGCTCGGGCACGGGCTCCTCGGCAGTCTGCCAGCGGTAATCGCGGCCGTGGCCGTCGATATACTGCTGAATGAAGAAATGCGTGGGCACCTGCTCGGGCGGGGTGTTGAGCGCCTTCTGGAAGAAATAGAACGGGGCGTTCTCGGGCAGCTTGCTTTCGTCGATATAATTTTCCAGACGGCTGGTAAGGTGCGCCTGGCTGCCCAGCACGCCGCGCACGTAGGCGATGTTCTCGTGCAGCGTGAGGAGCCTGGGGAACTCCCCGTTTGGAATCACCTGCTGCCAGTCCTTTTTTTCGTACTTTTTAAGCAGATCGGCGGCGGCGTGCAGATGCGCGACCTCCTGGGTGAAATGCTCCTCCCACACGCCCTTGATACAGGGATCGGTCTCGTCCATATAGCAGGAATAATAGAGGTAGCACTCGGTATACTCGTGGTTCAGCAGGCATTCCAGCATGGTCGCGCGCGGGTCCATCAGGCTGCCGTACTGGGTCACGTGCTGCTCCTCGATCAGGCCGATCTCCTGATACAGCCTGCGGCCGACGTCGGTGGGATAGACGGCGCACACGTTCATGTAATAGTTCATCGTCTGCTGCTCGGCGGCCGTGATGATGGCGGCATGCAGCCGGGTGAGCGGATCGGCGGTCTGATCGTCGATATAAAAACGCACGTTATCGGTCGGGTGCCGGTGCTCGGCGATGGTGGGCCGTCCGGGCATGATCTCGGTATAATGTCCGACCAGCTGCTCGGCGCGCACGCCGCTTTCCTGCTCCAGCAGGTCGCTGTAACGGTACAGGTGGTCGAAATCCTCGAGCAGCGCGAAGTCCAGCGCAGCCTTCACCATGGGATCGGGCTCGTTTGCGGCCATGCCCGCGGTCAGATCGACGGCCAGCTGCTCATAGCCGATCGTATGCTCGAGGATCGTCTCGTCGGACGGCTTCAGCGCGGCGATTACCTTTTGCTGCTGCTGTTCCACGCGCCTGGAGAGCGCCAGGGCGCGGCGCAGCTCGTTATCCTGCACGCGCCGCTGGAACTGCTGGGTAAACCATACGGCCTCATACTCCGTTCCGTTCATCAGGATCACCCGCGCGCGCGTGTACGGATCGACCTCGCGCTTGTCGTAGGCCTTCACGTACAGCTTCTGCCAGGGCTTGAAAAAACTGTCCATTTTCTGCGGTTTTTCCTTGAATGGGTTCATGCTGCCACTTCCTTTCGCGTGCAGTATGCCCGCGCGCACGAAAGGCTATGCGCGCGGCGAGGGCCGCGTACCGCATTTGTATTTCCGCGGAATATATGCTATGATAAAAGGAGGAGGTGCGCCATGCGAATCGCGTTGCTCAATGATTCCTTCCCGCCGATCATAGACGGCGTTGCAAACGCCGTGGTCAATTACGCCACGGTGCTGAATAAATGCGGCCAGGAACCGCTGGTCGCCGTGCCCGATTATCCCGACGTCCGGGATGATTACCCCTTCCCCGTGCTGCGCTACCGCAGCCTGGACACCACGAAGCTGTTCGGCTACCGCGCGGGCTATCCCTTCAGCGCGTCGGCCATCGACGATCTGACGTCCTTCCGGCCCGATATCATCCATTCCCACTGTCCCGTGGCTTCCAACCTGCTGGCCCGCATGCTGCGCGAAAGCACCGGCGCGCCCGTCGTGTTCACCTATCACACCAAGTTCGATATCGACATCCGCACGGCCGTGCGCTGGCATCTGCTGCAGAACGAGCTGATCGCCGCGCTGGTGCGCAACATCCAGGCCTGCGACGAGGTCTGGACGGTGAGCCGCGGCGCGGGCGAAAACCTGCGCTCATTGGGCTTCGAGGGCGAATACACCGTGATGGAAAACGGCGTGGACATGCCCCGGGGACGCGCGGACGAAGCGCTCATCGAAAAGGTCGACGCGCTGTGCGGCCTGACGCCCGGCGTGCCGGTGTTCCTGTTCGCGGGACGCCTGCGCTGGTACAAGGGCATCCGACATATCATCGAGGGCCTTGCCATAGCCATGCGCGCCGGGGCGGACTTCCGCATGATCTTTGTGGGCGACGGCAGCGACCGCGCGGACATTGAAAAGCTGTGCGAGCAGGCGTATATCATGCCCCGCTGCGTGTTCGTCGGCGCGGTTCAGGACCGCGAGCTGCTGCGCGCGTTTTACAGCCGGGCCGATCTGTTCCTCTTCCCCTCCACCTTCGACACCAACGGCATCGTGGTGCGCGAGGCGGCAGCCTGCGGTCTGGGCGCGCTGCTTGTGCGCGGCAGCTGCGCCGCCGAGGATATCACCGATGGCCGCAACGGCCTGCTGATGGACGAAAACGCCGAGGACCTGTGCCGCCAGGTGCTGTTCGCCTGCGGGCACCCGGAGGAAACGCGCCGCATCGGCGAAAACGCGCAGAACGATCTGTATATCAGCTGGGATACCGCCGTCGCCCGCGCTCAGGAGCGCTATCAGATCATCGCCGAGCGCTTCCGCAGCCAGCCCGCCAAGCCGCGCCACGATCTGTTCCCCCTGCTCTCGGGCAGCGTGGACATCGTCAACAAGGCCCGGGACATCAGCCAGCAGGTGCTCGATCTGCTGCGCTGACGCGGTTTTTCCCTTTTACGGGATACAATCAAAAAACAAGGCTGTTAACATTGAATTTAAATAATTATAGTATATAAAAGAAGCATTCCCCCTCGGGGGAATGCTGCGGGTTCGTGTGCATGCCTCTCCGCGCACGTACCCGTATTTTTTTGCGCCTTCGGCGGCCCATACCATTCTTCTTCTAATACTATTCTCAGTATAAAAGATTATCAGATTTGGGATGGAATGGAGGGAGGCGTAGCAGCGCTACGTTGACCGGAATGAAGCAACGCCAAGACGGAAAAGACACCCAAAGATGATAAGTTTTTAGATTGAGAATAGTATAAGCCAGTTGGCGGAAAGCGTTGCAGCAGGAGCGTCCACAAACGCAGGTTTCTTTGCTCAGCTTTCTGCCAAGCGCCTGCCGCAGGCAGGCTAAGGGCGGACAATCCGCAGATTTCCGCCCGCAACCCGTGCTTCCCGCAGGGAGTAGCGCGGGGCGAGTCAAAAGAAAGCGCGTATTCCCTGCCTGTTTCGCGGAAATTCGGCGCTTCTTGTCTTATTTTCCTATTTGCATCACGGCTCTTAAAACGCAAACAGTATAAAACAGACAGGAATTTCCGAAAAAACAAGCGAACTTGCTTTGTTGGAATTCCTGTCTGTTCACGCGATCACAGGTCAATATCGATCCCGACGACGCCGTTTCCCGTTCCCTGGCGGATAATGCTGTAAGCGCGCGCCATGGGCGGGGTGGTATTGCTCATGCTGTCGGTAAAGGACGCGTTCACCCGCTGCCCGGCGGTAAAGCTCGAGCAGGAGACCCGGCTGCCGTTGGCATCCCGCAGCACCGTGCTGTCGGTCACGCGCAGGATCATATTCTGCCGCTGTCCCTGATCGTTTACGTAATTGATCTCTATATCGCAGCCGCTTTCACGGCGGCCGGGATTGGCCACCACAGTGGCATTGGTCGCATATTGAACGCCGTTGAAATATGCCATGGTCGTTTCCTCCCTTCCCTTTCATTGTACGCGGGACGCAGACGGGACGTGCGCCGGGAGGGGAGTCTTTTACGGTATGGCGGCGGACCTATGTCTGCAGGCTCTGCTGCGCGTCGTGCAGCGCTTCCACCAGTCCGCCGAGGGGATTGACGGGCGTATAATCGGAAAAGAACCCGAACGGCCGGTCCGAATAGATGACGAACAGGTACGGCCCCCGCGGCGTATAGACGATGCCGGTATCGTTGATGGCGCATTCGTCGTTGAGCGGGTTCCCGTCGCGGTAGGCAAGCGGGATCTCGGCGTGGGGATCATAGGGCTGATCCTCGGGCAAGCCGTTCTCCCATCCCGCCTTGGTCTGCACGGGATATCTCGCGCCCAGCCGCTCGTGCGTGGCCGAGGCGATGGAATCGGCGTAATACGCGCCGAAGTTCAGCGGGTCGCGCTCACCGTTCAGGAAGCAATACAGCCTTGTCCAGAGCTTGAGCATGTCCCGGGCGTTTTTATCCCGGGGATAGGCGGGTTCGGCCATGGAAACATCCACGCCGCACGCCGCGCACCACGCGCGGATGCACTCCGGGCCATAGATCGCGCGCAGGCTTTCATAGGCGGCATTGGACGAAAGCACGATCGCGTCGCGCATGTATTGTCCGTTTTCGCTCAGCGCTTCGGGGCGGCTTTCCAGCAGCGCGCCCACATAGATCGCCTTGATGGTGCTCTGGGTGCAGAAGGGCGTGGAGGAATTGAAGGCTACGCCCGATTGCGTTTTCAGATCGACCATGACGAACGCGGCATGATGCCCGCCAAGCAGCAGCGCGTCCAGCGCGCCTTGCACCCGTGCCATGGCGGCCGCGGAAGGCGAAGCGACGCCGAACGCCAGGGGCCGTGCGTCGTCGCCAATGCCGTCAACGATCCGGCGGATCGCGGGCATCGCGGGGATGTACGCCGCGGCGGCATTCCGGTCATAAGCCGGCGCGCGCCTGATATCGGCCGACTCCCGCTCCCGGGGCAGCGCGATCGGGCCGGAAAACAAAGGCTTCATCGGCTCAGCTTTTCCTTCCAGTAATGATGGTAAACGACGGTCTCGGCCAGCAGTCCCAGCGGCACCGCGGCGAAAATATCAACCACCGAATGCTGCTTTACGAACGCCGTGGACCAGCAGATCAGGATCACGAACGCCACGATAAACAGCTTCCACCACAGCGGCACGCCCTTTTCCTTGCACCAGACCGATGCGATGCCCAGCGAATACGCGACGTGCAGCGAGGGGCAGACGCCGCTCGGCGTGTCGAAGGCGTAAATAATGCCGAGGATCCAGGAGAAGAAGTTCTCCCGGGGGAACGTCTCCGGGCGCAGCTCCTGGCGGCTGGGATAGAGGATATAGACGAGCATCGCCACGCCCTGCGTGATCATGATGAAAACGGAGAGCCTGCGGAAGCCGTCGGTATTGTACAGCGCGAAATACCCGAGCGAGCCCACGATCAGCACATACCACAGCGTATAGGGGATCACGAACAGCTCGTTAAAGGGGATCACGTCGTCCAGAAAACAGTGCACCACATGGCACTTTTCCAGCGGGATCAGGTTTTCGGTCAGAAAATAGAGAGCAAAATACACCAGCCAGCCCAGCAGCAGCTTCAGGTGGCTGAATCTGGGCTCGTTGATCCGGCTCAGACGGAATTCTCGATAATCGACAACAGGCTTTCTCATGGCTCACTCGGAAAGATTGCAGGGATAATCCTTTTGGGGCATGTTGGCGTAAGGGATCACGGTATGCCGCGGAAGCCCGCGGGCAATCTGCGTAATGGAGCGCATCAGCTCTTCGCAGATACGGCTGCGCTCCTCCTCAATGGGCCGTTCGGGATCGAAGAGCACGGGCGCGCCCAGGATCATCTTTTTGAGCGTCGGCGTCGTATACAGAGGCACGAACGCCAGGGCTTCATGGGTCATGCCGTAATACATCTGCGCCAGATCGACAAACCGCTCCTGAAACTCGCAGACGATGTTGTTGCGCGGCACGTTATGCTCCGGAAAAATCACGATCCTGGCCCCCTTCCGCAGCTTTCGCAGCGTTTCCCGGAAGGTGAGCAGCACGCGCGCGTCATGATATACCGGAATGGTGTTTGCGTTGGTAAATATGAACACCGAAAGCGGCGCGATCAGATAGGAAAACAGGCGGTACAGCCAGCGGACGGATTTGGGCTTCTGCGACCAGAAATCCTGAAACGCGTAAGCGGGCACCTCCTTGAGGGTCATCATCTGCCCGGCGCACCAGGTATAGCGGTTTTCGCCCAGGTACAGTTCCGCCGCGATCGGCCCGTTCATCTGCGCGTGATTGCCCACAATGACGGCCGCGCCCTCCGGCAGGTTTTCCCAGCCTTCGACCTTCATCTTCGGAAACAGCGCCCATACGGTTTTCTTGACGGCTAAATACGCTGCGGACGGCTTCTTCTTGCTCATGTTTTTTTATCCTTCACCGTAAAATCAACATATAATTGTATATCATAAAAATCCACGATAAACAAGCCCTTTATTCCAGGGCCCGCAGCAGAAACTCCCGCAGCTTCCCGCGATACTCAGCCTGTATCACGGGGTCCTGCGCCTCCTCGGCCAAAACGCTTTCCACAAAACAGCACCCGGTCGCAGTACGCGCTGTAAAACGCGGCCTTGACGGCCGCGTTTTCCGCCGGCGTACTGCCGGTTTCCTCGGGAACGCCGGATATGCCCAGGTCCGCCGGGGTGAGCAGGCGCGCGCCGCTGCCCTCCAGCAGCATGCCGAAGCGCTTTATACTATTCTCAGTATAAAAAGGGAGGCGTAGCAGCGCTACGTTGACCGGAATGAAGCAACGCCAAGACGGAAAAGACACCCAAAGATGATAAGATTTTAGATTGAGAATAGTATTAGCTTGCTGGGATTGGTCGTTCCGATCAGTATATCCTTCATGCTGCGTACGCTTTCATTCACTTGATTTCGTTCTTGAACGCCTCAAAAAACTCGGGGCACACCCAGGTGCCGCAGGCCATCAGGCTTTCGTCGCGCACGCTCATCTGCAGCACCAGGCCGTTTTTCAGGCCGATCAGCAGGGACTGCGCGGTTTCGCTGCCGCCGGCGCGCTCGAGCTGCGCGTTTTTGAGCAGGATGTCGAACAGCTTCTGCGCCGCGGCCGGATCGGTCACCGTGCCCACGCCGGTCAGCTCCAGCGCGATCGTCTGCACGCCGCCCAGGGTATCGGCCAGCGTTTCCTTGCCCTTGAGCGCGCTGTTGCCGTAGGAAACGCGCTGGAACACGCGCAGCGCGCTGTTCACGTTGGCCGCGACTACCGCGCCGTTCATCCCCTTGACGGCGTACACGGCTTCTCCCTCGGGAACGACATTGCTGATGACGCCGCCCTGCGCGAGCGCGGGCTCGCTGGTAAAGGTATCCACCGCGCCGATCCGCTCGCCGGTCAGCTCCGCGCCGAGCGCGGCGGGGCTGCTCATCATGCGGTACCAGCGCCCGTCCACGCACACCAGCGGGAAATTGGCGCCCTCGGCGGCTTCCCATACGCCGCGGTACGCGGGCTTGCTGCGCTGGGAAATGACGATGCTTCCCCGGGGCATATCGAGCGCGACGCTCTGGCCGCCGCTCAGCGGCAGCGGATCGCCGGCGCTCTGCGTATCGATCAGCGGATCACTGCCCGCGGGCTTGCCCAGCAGGCCGGGCGCGCCGATCATGACGCCGACCGCGATCACAAGCGCGCAGGCAAGCGCGCCGACCGCCCGCAGCGCGCGGGCGCGATGGGCGCGGTTCTGCGCCGCGTCCTTCCAGGGCGTATTGCGGCGCACCTTTTCCCCGCGCGCAATCAGCTGCGCGTCGCGCAGTATATCGTTTTTCAGCTCCTGCGTGCCTTGCAGCCCGCCCAGCATTTCGTCTGTGATTTCAGGCAGCTGTTCCAACCGTTTCATGCCTGGTCACTTCCTTCTCCCAATACTTTCTCCAGCCTTTTCCGGCCCCGGGACAGGCGGCTGGACACCGTTCCTTCGGGCACGCCGGTGATCTGCGATATCTCGCCGATGCCGTAGCCCTGATAATAATACAGAATGATGATCTCCCTGAATTCCGCCGGCAGACCGTTGACGGCCGAGAGGATCTCCTGTTTTTCCAGATGCCGGCCGATGGTATCCGGGCCGGGAATGGTCTCGAACACCGGGCTGCCGGATATGACCCGCCGCATCCAGGCCGAGCGCCAGATGTCCCGGCAGCGGTTGAGGGCGACCTTGAGCAGCCAGGCCTTCTCGCTGCCCGGCGTCAGATCGGGCCGGACGGTAAACAGGCTGACAAAAGCGTCGTGGCATACATCCTCGGCCTTGCCGCGGTCGCCCAGGTAGAAATAACTGACGCGGATCACATCGGCGGCATATCGGGTGTAAAGCGCATCAAACCACTGCGAAAAAGCCTCGTCGCTCATCGCGGTTTTCTTCCTCTGACGCTCTTCACTCATACAACGAAATACCCTTCCGTTTTATTGCATTAAATCAAAAAAAATGCGGGATCATTATACCGCCGCCCGCCCCGCGCGTCAAGCGAGGGGCGGCAGGCAGATTCAGGCAGCGAAGCAGGGGAAAAACGGCCCTTTTACCGGTTCTTGCTGAGGATCTCTTCCGAGGTTTCGGCCTTCTGCCAGCCGGTATAGTTCAGCACCGAGGAGCGTATCTCCCCGACCTTGCTGCGCCGCCAGGCCGAGGGCGTATGCCCCATGACGCGCAGGAACTGACGGTTATACGCGCTCAGCGAGGCGTAGCCCACCTGGCTGGCGATATCGGCCACGCTGCGGTTGGTGGAACGCAGCAGCATGCAGCTGGCCGCCACGCGCACCTGATGCACGAAATCCAGCGGGTTGGTGCCGATCTGCTCATGGAACAGCCGCCTGAAATGCGTGGGGCTCAGGTGGCACAGCGCCGCGAGATCCTCCATGGGAAAGCTGTTCATATAATTCTGGTGGATGTATTCAAGCGCCGGGGTCAAGGTCAGGATCTGCTTGTCCGTGCGCTTCGGTTCCTTCATGTATATCCGCAGCAGCCGGGAGATCAGCGCAAGCAGCAGGCCCCGGACGCAGCCCTGATAGCCCGGCTGCCTTTCGGACAGTTCCTCCAGTATGCCCTGCACCAGCCGCGAAGCCCAGGGACAGCTGTCCGCATGGAGCATCAGCTTTCCGCCGCTGAGCATGAGGTGAAGCTCCCGGATATCGGGCAGCTCCATCAGATCGCCGCCAAGCAGCGTTTCCACGTCCAGATACAGATAGCTCCACAGGCTGTAAGCGCCGGGCGCGGACCAGGTGGTATGCAGCACGTGCGGCGCGATAAAGGTGACCGTGCCCGTCCGGAAGGCTTCCTCCTGATCCTCCAGCAGCATGCTGCCGCTGTCGCTCAGGCACACGCCGATCTCCAGGCAGTTATGAAAATGCAGCCGCGTGCTCCGCACCGGGCTGATGCGCCACTCCTCGCCCTGCAGCGCGAGCACCGGAAAATCCGCCGGCAGCTCATAGCTGCGGTATTCGGAAACCGCCAGTCTCGGTCTTGCCATACGCCCCTCCCCCTTCCGCTTTCATTATACCGGGCATGGTGGAATTTGACAAGCGGGATTGTCCCTTCCGTAATATTTTGGAAATATTTTTACCCGATTTATAGGATTTGCGGGAGATTAATGGTTGAAATCAGTCAGTTTGCGACGGAATCATACTTGAAACGGCCACGGCGGATACGCTATAATAAAGGCAATTGATTGAATCATACGGATTACGCGGACCGAAGGAGGCTCGCCATGCAAACAGTGTCACCCAAGCGGAAAAAGACCAACTGGGCCTTGTATTTCAAGGACAACTGGCAGCTGTACCTGATGCTGCTGGTGCCGGTGGCCTTTGTGATTATCTTCAAATACGCCGCTTATCCCGGTCTGCGCATCGCGTTCATGAACTATAAGCCCGCCAAAGGATACGCGGGCAGTCAGTGGGTCGGCCTGGAGATCTTTGAAAAGATCTTCAAGGACAAGGATTTCCTGCGCGCGCTGAAAAACAGCCTGGTGTTCAACTTTCTCGATCTGGCCATCGGCTTCCCGGTGCCCATCATCCTGGCGCTGCTGCTCAACGAGCTGCGCTTCAACCGCTTCAAAAAGGTCAGCCAGACCGTCCTGTACCTGCCGCACTTTCTGAGCTGGGTCATCATCGCCAGCGTCGCGCTGAACCTGTTCAAGCCCCAGACCGGCCTGGTGAACGTGCTGATGATGAACGCGGGCTGGATCAACCAGGGCGTGCCCTTCCTGACCGAAAAATGGCACTGGGCCGTCACCTACCTGCTGATCGGCGTGTGGCAGAACATGGGCTGGGGCTCGATCATCTATCTGGCCGCCATCACGGGCATCAGCCCCGACCTGTACGAGGCCGCGACCATCGACGGCGCGGGCCGCCTGCGCAAGATCTGGAGCGTGACGCTTCCCTGCATCCGCGGCACGATGGTAACGCTGCTGATCATGAACCTGGGCCGCGTGATGGGATCAAACTTCGAGCGTCTGGATTCCTTCGGCAACGTGCAGGTCAAGGATTTCCAGTATCAGCTGGCGATCTACATCTACGAAAAGGGCCTTTCCGGCGGCAATTTCAGCCGCGCCACCGCCGTGGGCCTGTTCCAGTCCCTGGTGGGGCTGATCCTGGTGCTGTCCTCCGACCGCGTCTCCAAGGCGCTGGGCGAAGACGGCCTGCTGTAAGAAAGGGGGAAGCACTGTGTCATCCGTTCCCGCCGAAAAAAAGTCCTCCCTTTTCAGAGGCGTCAACCGCGTGCGCCCCAGCGATTTCGTGATCGCCTTCGTGATCCTGATCCTGTCGCTTACCTGCATCGTTCCCTTCCTGCATATCGCGGCAAAGAGCATATCCAGCAACACCGCCGTGCTGTCCAAGCGCGTGTATCTGTGGCCCAAGGGGCTGAACCTTGAAGCCTACGCCTCGATCTTCCGGGACGGACAGCTGACGCACTCGATGATCTACACCATCTGGATGACCTTCCTGTTCACCGTCATCGGCATGGTGATCACCATTCTGGCCGCCTATCCGCTGGCGCGCCGCGAGCTGAAGGGCCGCGCCGTGATCGCCTTCATCCTGATGTTTACCATGTATTTCAGCGCCGGCCTGATCCCCGAATACCTGCTGTACAAGGACCTGAAGCTGATCAATACCATGTGGGTGCTGGTGCTTCCGCTGTCCTTCTCGCCCTACAACATGCTGATCATGCGCTCCTTCATCCGCAGCACCATACCGGACAGCCTGTACGAGGCCGCCAACCTGGACGGCGCCAACCATTTCCAGATCCTGACCCGCGTGGTGCTGCCGCTCTCCAAGCCCATCCTGGCCACGCTGTCGCTGTTCTATGCCGTAGGCCGCTGGAATGCCTACGCCGACGCCAAGTATTACATCACCACCAAGGCGCTGCAGCCGCTGCAGTACCTGCTGAGCAACATGGTGCTCAACTCCGGACAGGACGCCATCAGCCTTTCCGAGGCCGCCGCCGTGGAATCGACCCCCGAAGTGCTGCAGGCCGCCGTGGTCATGTTCGCCACCCTGCCGATCATGATGGTCTATCCCTTCGTGCAGAAGTACTTCGTGCAGGGAACCATGATCGGAGCGGTTAAAGGGTAAAAATTTCCGATCCCCCAGTGGGGGAAATCATCGGAAATTTTTACAGAGCCCGCACAGAACGGAGGCGGCATGAAGCCGCGTTCACGACAATGTGCGCGACCGGGAATCAATTTCCGATCCCCCAGTGGGGGAAATCATCGGAAATTTTTACAGAGCGCACACAGAACGGAGGCGGCATGAAACCGCGTCCGCGACAATGCGGGCGACCGGTACACTTTATCCTTGTTCCTTAGGGCCACGCGCCCTGAAAAATAAAAGGAGGAACCTGAACATGAAGAAACTGTTTGCCATGCTGCTGGCGCTGTGCCTGGTGCTGGGCATCGCTGCCGCCAACGCCGACGTACCCGCCGACTGGGCGCCCTTCGCCGAGCGCGTGAAGATCACCGTTCCCGTGTACGACCGCTCCAAGGCCGGCTATCCCGCCGTGGACGACAACTATTGGACCAAGTGGGTTCAGAGCGAATTCGGCGACAAGTACAACATCGACGTGCAGTATGTCGCCATCCCCCGCGGCGACGTTATGACCAAGTACAGCCTGCTGATCGCCGCCGACGAGACCCCCACCATCCTGATGGAATACGACTATCCCAAGGTTGCCCAGTGGGCCAACGACGGCGCAATGGCCGTGATCAGCCTGGACGATTTCAAGGCCGTGGCCCCCACCTTCTACCAGGCCATGGTCGACCATAACCAGCTGGGCTACACCGACATCAACGGTAAGACCTATTTCGTGCTGACCGAGCGTCCCTACTACGACACCACCTTCGCCTTCGCCACCTTCGTCCGTATGGACTGGCTGCGCCAGGTCGGCTATGACCATGTGCCCCAGAACTACGCGGAATACAAGGACGCGATCAACAAGATGATCGAAGCCGGCATCACCAAGTATCCGCTGAGCACCGGCATCCCCTCCGCCGCCTACATCGCCAACTTCGGCTTCCGCGATTTCCCCGTGACCGACGAGGGGGAGAAGGAATGGGCCATGCACTCCTCTCTGGGCACCCCCTGCTTCCCCTGGTATCCCACCCAGCGTATGCTCAAGCGCCTGAACGACGAGTATCATATGGGCTGGTATTCTCCTGAGTTCGATCTGGACAAGAACTCCTCCGGTATGGCTACCGACCAGACCCAGACCGACTTCATCAACGGCCTGACCTACTCCTACGGCGGCTACATCGGCACCAACATGGCCTGGCTGACCGCCTTCTATGAGAACAACCCCGACGCCGAGCTCGCCATCGCCAGCCCCTACGGCGGCGTTGAAGAGGGCGTCAACACCGGCTGCATCCGCGCCGACAACCCCTTCGGCATGATCGTCGGCTTCTCCAGCAAGGCCACCCCCGACCAGCTGAAGGCCGCCTGGATGCTGATGGAATGGATGATCCAGCCTGAAAACCTGTTCGTGCTCGAGAACGGCATCGAAGGCGAAACCTACAAGCTGGGCGAGGACGGCCTGCCCGTGATGCTCGACTACAGCGGCGAGCATATGATGAACCACAACAACAACATCGATATGACCTGCCTGGTGCACGCCTCCAAGAAGGTCGGCACCATCGAGCAGACCATCGCCCAGATGAGCCCCGTGGGCCTGCCCCAGGACTTCACCCAGGCCCTGATCGACAACTACTACACCCTGCGTGAGATCGCCGACAGCGGCAAGGCCTATTCCGATCCCGTGTTCGCCGTCGCCATCGAGAGCGAATCCGAATACAGCGCCACCCTGCTGAGCCTGTATCAGGAATACTACGCCAAGCTGATCAAGTGCGATCCCGCCGAATTCGACGGCCTGTTCGAACAGTTCAGCCAGGAATTCCTGGATGCCGGCTATCAGGAGATCATCGACGAGCGCCTGGCCGCTTATGAGGCCGGCAACACCACCCACCTGCCCGCCACCGCGAAGTAATCAACCGCATTGCCTGGGGCCGGAGCCGCAAGGCTCCGGCCCTCTTCCAAAAAGCACCGGATGCCAAACACCGCACACAGAAGGAGCGATCCGTAATGAGCAAGGAACTGCGCGGGGATTTCACCCTGCCCGGCGAAGCGGGCTATGAAAAGCTGACGCTGGAGCTGGCCGAAAAATGGGGAGCCGACGTGATACGCGACAGCGACGGAACCAAGCTGTCCCCGGAGATCCTGGAAGCGGGCTACCGCATCTATTCCACCATCTGCATCATTCGGGAGCACAACGCCTTCGCCCTTAAGCACCCCGATGCCCAGCAGCAGTGCTTCCTCAGCTCCGAGCCCGCGCTCGCGGAGGGCGAGACCCTGGTTATCTCCCCCCTGGACGGGTATTTCGGGGAGCAGTTCCAGCTGAACGACACGCCCGAAGCCCTGGCCTACTGGCAGGTGTGGGACCGCACGGCGGATGCCGAGGTCCCGCGCGGCCGTTGGGAATACCGGGACGGCCGGATCACCGTGCGCGGCTGCGCTCCGTGGCATCGCTATACGGTCTCTTTCCTGTGCTGGCGCATCTGGGAAGAGATCAACATGTACAACCACACCGCCAACCACTGGACCAGCGAGCATCTGCGGCAGCTCGATCCCCGGCATCCGCTCGCCTGGGCTTTCCTGCAGGACTGGCTGGACAAATGGTGCGCCGACA
>CACWLY010000076.1 GCA_902761825.1 uncultured Eubacteriales bacterium | reverse complement strand
CCTTCCCTTGGGATGGTTTTCAGCGAGAAACGGGCCGGAAGGCCCCGGACTCAAGCGGGCCCTTTGGCGCGGGTTTTAGGGCCGCGTAGGCCCTAACGTTTCCTTCCCTGCTCTTATTTCACCCTTCGCATCATGGCTCTTAAAAGAACAACAGTATCAGGCAGCATGGAAATGCAGCGTCACTCGATTTCCACAAACGTCATATGATGCGCGTTCGCAAAAGTCTGGGCGGTGGAATCGGCCTTGCCGTATATCGTCAGGTCTTCCCTTTCGCCGAAGGCAAGCGGGTCAATAACGGCGGTTTCCGCCGGGATATAGACGGAGACAAGGTTCGGGCAGTCGGCGAATGCGTTTTTGCCGATGACGACCGTCTGCTCCGACAGCCTCGCGCAGGTGAACGCGCCGCCGGCAAACGCCTCCTCGCCGATCTCCGTCAGCGAGTCCGGCAGGATAAGATCGGGCAGATCGTTTTTGCCGTAATGCATGACGGCGCTGTCCAGCGCGGTATTGTTCGCGCCTTTTGTTATCGCCTTCCACTGCGCGCGGTAACCGGCGTAATACACATCCGTCAGCGCGGCGCAGCCGTCGAACGCGCGGGCGCCGATGACGGTCACGCTGTCGGCTATTTCCACGCTTTGCAGCGCGGCGCATTGATAAAACGCGCTGCTTTCGATTTCCGTAACGCCCGCCGGGATCACCGCCGCCGTGACCGCGGTATCGTAAGTCTTCGCCTTCAGCCCGGTGATTTCCTCGTTTGACAGCGTATACCGCAGTTTGACGTTCTCATTGCCGGTCACATGGAAATAAAAGTTTTTGCTGAGCGCCTTCGCTGTGTCGCTCCCGATCGCCGCGTACAGGCGGGCGGAGCAGGATGAAAACGCGGTGCTGTCAACGCTTGTCACGCCGTCCGGGAACGTCAGGGCCGTCAGCGCGGGGCAGTTTCCGAACGCGTAGCCGCCGATCGTGCGCAGGCTTTCCGGCAGAGTAACCTCGGTCAACGTCTCGCAATAGCGGAAAGCGCTGCCGCCGATGCCTGTTACGCCTTCCGAAAGCACAACGCTTTGCAGCGCGGCGCATTGATAGAAGCCGTTGCTTTCGATTTCCGTAACGCCCGCCGGAATCACCGCCGACGTGATCCCGGTATCGTAAGCCTTCGCCTTCAGGCCGGTGATTTCCCCGTTTGACAGCGTATGCCGCAGTTTGACGTTCTCATTGCCGGTCACATGGAAATAAAAGTTTTTGCTGAGCGCCTTCGCCGCGTCGCTTCCGATCGCCGCGTACAGGCGGGCGGGGCAGGATGAAAACGCGGTGCTGTCAACGCTTGTCACGCCGTCCGGGAACGTCAGCGTCGTCAGCGCGGGGCAGTTTCCGAACGCGTAGCCGCCGATCGTGCGCAGGCTTTCCGGCAGATCAACCTCGGCCAGCGCTTCGCAATAGCGGAAAGCGCTGCCGCCGATGCCTGTTACGCCTTCCGAAAGCGTAACGCTTTGCAGTGCGGCGCATTGGTAGAACCCGGAGGCAGCGATTTCCGTAACGCCCGCCGGGATCACCGCCGACGTGATCGCGTCATTGTAAGCCTTTGCCTTCAGGCCGGTGATTTGCCCGTTTGACAGCGTATGCCGCAGTTTGACGTTCTCATTGCCGGCCACGCAGAAATAATAGTTGCCGTTGCTGCTGAGCGCCTTCGCCGCGTCGCTTCCGATCGCCGCGTACAGGCGGGCGGGGCAGGATGAAAACGCCGTGCTGTCAACGCTTGTCACGCCGTCCGGGAACGTCAGCGACGCAAGCGCGGCGCAGTTGCCGAACGCATAATGCTCGATTGCCGTAAGGCCCGTCGGCAGGTTCATGCTCTCAAGGCTTGCGCATCCGTTGAACGCGTTGCCTTCGATGCTCGTCACGGTATTGGCCATTTCTACGCTCGCCAGATCAGCGCATCCCCCAAAGCCCTGGTATCCGATTTCCGTAACGCCTGTCGGGATCACCGCGAATGTGATCGTACTGTCGTGGGCTTTCGCCGCCAGCCGTTCCGTCAGCTCCGAGTTGTTGATCGTAACATATTGCAGTCTGACGTTTTCGTTGCCGGTCACATAGAAGTAATAAGCGCTTGCGCTGAGCGCCCTCGCCGTATCGCTGCCGACCGTCGCGTACAGGCGGATACCGGTCGGGAACGCGCCGTATCCCGCGTTTTCAACGGTTGTCACGCCGTCGGGAAAATCCAGGGAAGTCAGCGCCGTACACCCGTAAAACGCGGAGTTCCTGATCGTTTTCAGGCTTGTCGGCAGCGTTACGCTGCTCAGCGCCGCGCAATTGGAAAAAGCGTTGTTTTCGAGCGTCGTCAGACCTTCCGGCAAAACAACGCTTTCCAGCAGCGCGCAGCCGGAAAACCCGTAGGCCATGATCGCCTGAACGCCCGCCGGGATCGTCGCGGAGGTGATCGTATTCTGCGCCGAATCAAAAACCGCCGCCTTCAGGACCGTTACTTCTTCATTGTCCCGGGTTTCCCTGACGTATTTCTGTTTGACGTCGCCGTTCCCGGGCACGCAGAAATAAAGGCTGTTCGACGCGTCGCTGATCGCGTAGGCCGTATCGCTGCCCAGCGTCGCGTACAGGCGGCCGCCGTATCCGGCAAACGCAAGGCTGTCTATGTCCGTCACGCCGTCCGGAAGCGTCAGCAAAGGAAGGCTGTCGCAGCCGTTGAAAGCGTAGCTCCCGATCGCCGTCAGCGAGCCCGGCAGAGCGACGCTTGCGAGATTGGAAAAGCCGTCAAAAGCGTTGCTGGGGATGCTTGTAATGCCAACTTCCGGATGCTCCTGTAAATACTGAATGATGAGCTGCAGGTCTTCCGTGCTGAAAACCGTCTCCCAAAGCTCGTACTCTTCCGGAGGAATAACGTTGACAAACGTCACCGCATTCACAGACTGTTTGAATTCGCTGCTGTTGTCCTTCCAGGAAGGCGAGTTTTGATTAAGCTCGCCGTATCCGAAAACGTAAAGCGTACCGTCGGCCGTAAGCATCCACGCGGCATGATCGCCGCACCGTCCCTCAGCCTGCACGTCGGGTTCCTGGGCCAGTGCCGTCAGGGCGCCCGCCGCGAACAGCGAAAGCGCCAAAGCAGCGCACAGCAGCATCATGAACAGGTTCTTTTTCATTAAATGCCCCCCTTGCTTTCCGACCGGCAGGCATGCCCGATCTCGATCCGCGGTTTCATCCTGCGATGAAGCGGCCCGCCGTCCTATGATCTATTATCCCGGTTGTAGTTTCCATATAATAGTATAGAATACAGGCCAGCTCTGTCTATTAGGGGAACCCCTATATCCGCCCTGAAAACCGCATAAAAAAAGGCTTTCCCGTTTCCGGAAAAGCCATGGCCGGTTCATTCAGGTTCCGAGCGGTTTTCATGATACAGGTCCGTAAGCCCGGCGCGGGTGGCGATGCCGGTCTTGCGGTAGAGGCGGGTCACGTAGGCCTGCACCGTCTTGACCGTGACGTTCAGGCGTTCGCTGATGAAGGTCTGCTTGTCCTCGGTCAGAACAAGCTCGCGCAGCACCTCCGCTTCGCGCGCGGTCAGGCCGTAGCGCTGCCGCATCCGCTCGAGCGTCTCCTCCGGGGTGAGCTGCGGCGGCGTCTCCGGCGCGGCGGGAGCCGCTTGGCCCGTGTCAGCTGTTTCCGCGGCTGCCGGAGCAAGATTGAAGTTTCCGCTCAGCGCCATCATCACGATGATCAGGGCGACGCCGGCGATGTCGATGCCCAGCGTCACCGCGGGAGACAGGGTTCCCAGGCGGATCGCCCCTGTGACCAGCACAATCGCGCAGTCGATCACGCGGCCCATGGACGCCCAGAGAACCGGATGCCCGGTGCACGGGGCCAGACGCCAGAAGACCAGCGTATAATAGCTGATGGCGGCGGCGACAGCGCAGTAAAACAGGCACATGTTCACCCAGTACGCGCCGCGGCTTCCGATCAGCACGGTGTTCAGCGTCGCCGCCAGGGCAACGCACAGCGCGGTGAGTGGCACCAGGCGGCCTTGCCTCCGGTCCCCGATCGCGGCAAACAGCAGGAAGAAGGGAATCACCATCAGCCGGGGCCACAGGTAAGGATTGTTGGCCGTGAAGCCGGACTGCGTGTACAGGTGCACAATGTACTGGTTATAGCAGTCGATGAAAAAAAGGAACAGCGCCGATATCAGGCAGGGGATCAGCAGACGGACGCCGCGGACGGCTCCGATGGGCGATTTCCCGGTCTCCGCCGCCTCCTCGCCGGGACAAAGCAGCTGCCGGTACGCCAGCAGTCCGAAGGCCGCCAGCATAAACAGCGGCAGCAGCGGGCTCTGCCCCCATCTGGTCTGCAGCAAGTATTGCAGAAGGATGCCAAGCGAGCTGCCGACGCCCATGCACCGCGCCGTGGCGACGCCCGCGGCGGTCTCCCGGCTCATGCGGAAATAAACAGCCGAAGTAAGCGAACCGAGACATACCAGGACAGCCGCGGAGACTGCAAGATAAAAAGCCGTGCCCTTATCGGCCGTCAGCATGACGACGTTGCCGACGAAAAAAACACCCGCGGCGCCTATTGCCAGGCTGCGACAAAAGCGATCCGGCAGCCGGCGATGGAAGATGCCGCAGCCGAGAAACGTCAGGATCAGGAAGACCTGCTGCGCATAGTACGCGAGCTCCATCTGCCGGGCGGACAGCCAGCCTTCCCCCGCGTGGGTCGCCAGCGCGAGCACCGTGACCCACAGAAAATAGGACGCTGCGAAAAACAGCGTGAGGGAGAATTCGCGTTTTGTTCGATCGGACAACGCTCTCATAGCCCATTCAGCCTTCTTTTCTTCAGTGAGGATCGGATGCCGCCGGTTCGCGGCCCTTGCGCAGCGCGTATCCGGGCGGGGAACGCGGCGTTTATCGCCCGGTCCTTACGGTGATAAAGAAAAAACGCCAACCTCGTATCGGGTCAGCGTCAAGGAATGGTCGAGGTGACAGGATTTGAACCTGCGACCTTTTGGTCCCGAACCAAACGCGCTACCAAACTGCGCTACACCTCGATGGAGCCGATAAAGGGACTCGAACCCTTGACCTGATGATTACGAATCAGCCGCTCTACCAACTGAGCTATATCGGCAGCATGCCGGATTCAATCCAGCGTATTTCAATATATCATATCCGGCTGCGAAAGTCAATCTTTTTCTGTAAAAGAAACTATTGCGGTTGACCGCGGGCTTGTCGATTTTTTCGCTTCTGTGGTATAATGTTTTCATCCTGTCGGAAAGGACGATGCACGATGGCGGAAAAAAAGCTGGCGGTCGGGCTGCTGGCGCACGTGGACGCTGGCAAAACGACGCTGAGCGAAGCGCTGCTGTTCACCGGCGGCCAGCTGCGCAGGCTGGGCCGGGTGGATCACGGCGACGCGTTCCTGGATACCGACGCCCAGGAGCGCGAGCGCGGCATCACCATTTTTTCCAAACAGGCTATGATGCAATGGAAGGATCTGCGCCTGACGCTGCTGGACACGCCCGGGCACGTGGATTTTTCCAGCGAAATGGAACGCACGCTGCGCGTATTGGATTGCGCCGTGCTGGTGATCAGCGGCGCGGACGGCGTGCAGGGGCATACGCTGACGCTGTGGCGGCTGCTGGCCGCTTACGGCGTGCCCACGCTGCTTTTCGTCAACAAGATGGATCAGCCGGGAACCGACAGGGGCGTGCTGATGCATGGGCTTAAAACGCGCCTCAGCGACGCCTGCGTGGATATCAAATCGCCCGACGCGATGGACGAGATCGCCATGTGCGGAGAGGCCGCCATGGAAGAATACCTGGACAAGGGCGCCGTCTCTCCGGATGAGATCGGCCGCCTGGTGGCGGAGCGCAGGCTTTTCCCTTGCCTGTTCGGCAGCGCGCTGAAGCTCAGGGGCATCGAAGAGCTGCTGGGCGCGCTGTACGCTTATGTGCCCGCGCCGGCGTATCCCGCTGATTTTTCCGCCCGGGTCTACAAGATCAGCCGCGATCCGCAGGGCGCGCGCCTGACCTGGCTCAAGGTCACCGGCGGAAAGCTTCAGGTCAAAGCCCTGCTGCGCGGCAGGGATTGGGAAGAAAAGGTCAACCAGATCCGCCTGTACAGCGGGCAGAAATATACGCTGACCGAAGAAGCGCCCGCCGGAACGGTTTGCGCCGTGACCGGACTCAGCTATTCCCGCGCGGGCGACGGGCTCGGCGCGGAATCGGCGGGCGACGCGCCGCTGCTGACGCCGGTGTTCACCTATCAGGTGCTTTTGCCCGTGGGCTACGATCCGCATACCGCCCTGCAGAAGCTGCGCATCCTGGAGGAAGAGGACCCGCAGCTGCATGTGCTGTGGAACGGGGAAAAGCGCGAGATCCACGTGCAGCTGATGGGCGAAGTGCAATTGGAAATCCTCAAAAGGCTGCTGCGTGATCGCTTCCAGCTGGCCGTCTCCTTCAGCGAGGGCAGCATTCTTTACCGCGAGACCATCGCGGGCCCCGTGGAAGGCGTGGGGCATTACGAGCCGTTGCGGCATTACGCCGAGGTGCATCTGCTGCTGTCGCCCGGCGAGCCCGCCAGCGGCCTGCATTTTGACAGCGCCTGCCCGGAGGACGATCTGGACCGGAACTGGCAGCGGCTGATCCTGACGCATCTGATGGAAAAGCAGCACCTGGGCGTGCTCACCGGCTCGCCGATCACCGATATGAAGATCACGCTGATCGCCGGGCGCGCGCACCTGAAGCACACGGAGGGCGGAGACTTCCGGCAGGCCACCTATCGGGCCGTGCGTCAGGGGCTGATGCAGGCGCAGAGCGTGCTTTTGGAGCCCTGGTACGATATCCGCCTGGAGCTGCCCCAGGACTGCGTGGGCCGGGCAATGAACGACCTGACGCAGATGGGCGGCAGCTTCAATCCCCCGGAAACGCTTGGCGAAAGCGCGCTGCTGACAGGAAGCGCGCCGGTCGCCGCCCTGCGGGGCTATGCCCGCGAGGTGATCGGCTATTCCCGGGGACAGGGGCGGCTGATGTGCTCCCTGCGCGGGTACGCGCCCTGCCGGGATCAGGAAAAGGTGGTCGCCGCGATCGGTTACGATCCCGAACGCGATACCGAAAACAGCCCGGACTCGGTGTTTTGCAGCCACGGCGCGGGCTTTATCGTCAAATGGAGCGAAGTGCCTCATTATATGCACCTGCACACCGAAGCGCTGAGCGCGGCTCCGCCGGAAGAAGCGGCGGCCGCAGCGCCCCGCGCCGGCGGCGGATACCGGGGCACGGCCGAGGAGGACAAGCAGCTGCAGGCCATTTTCGAGCGCACTTACGGCCCGATCAAGGAACGCAAGGGCGGGGCCGCGCCGCAGAACCGGCCGACGGTCAACGAGCGCCCCATCGTGATCCGCGATCCCAAACGCGAATACCTGCTGGTGGACGGATACAATATCATCTTCGCCTGGCCCGATCTCAAGGAGCTGAGCCGCCGCAGCCTGGAGGACGCGCGGCTGAGCCTGCAGGATATCCTGAGCAATTACCGCGGTTTCCGCCCGTGCGAGCTGATACTGGTGTTCGACGCGTACAAGGTATCGGGCAATCCGGGCAGCACCGAGGAATACCACGGGATCCATATCGTTTATACCAAAGAGGCCGAAACCGCCGACAACTACATCGAAAAAACGATCCGGCAGATCGCCCGCAAGGACGAAAGCCGGGTGCGCGTGGCCACGTCGGACGCGCTGGAGCAGGTGATCATCCTGGGCGGCGGCGCGCTGCGCATTTCCGCCAAGGAATTCCGCGCCGAGGTGGAAGAAGCCAAGGTGCAGATCGCCGAGATCCTGGCGAGGAACAACAACGCCCGCAGCCCCGTTTCCAACATGGAAAAAGCCATGAAGAACGCCATGGAAAGAAGCGCCGGCAAGCCTTAATACGCCTGCGCGCGCAAGAAAAGCCCTTGCCGAACCTGCCACACGGATGATCCGGAGGATAAAACCATGCTGAAGAAAACGCTTGCCGTCCTTTTGCTTTTCGCGGCGCTCTGCGCGTCGGCGCTGGCCGACAGCCTGCCCATTTATTACCGCAAAAGCCAGGGAAACGCCGCGCCGTATGAAAAGGTGACCTATCTGGAGGAGCCGCCCTTCGACGCCGACGCCGAGCTGCTGACCGTGGACGTGCTGGGGATCCGCCAGGGCGACTGCATCCTCATCACCTGCGGCGGCAAGCGCATGCTGGTGGACGGCGGGGAGGCCCAGCGCTACTCCGCGGTGAACAGATACCTGAAAAAGAACGGGATCGAGCGCTTTGATTATTTCTTTCTGACCCACGCGCACGACGATCATCTGGAGATGCAGGAGCAGCTGATCAAAAAAGGGTACGCGGTGGACGAGCTGATTTCCCCATACGACGAAAACGACAGCTATTCGCTGTGGAACCCCTATAAAAAGCTGCTGGCAGACAAGGGCGTTCGCATCACGAAGATCGCGTCGGGCGACACGCTCGATCTGGGCGGCGCAACGCTCACCTTCTATCGCTGCGACCTTCCCGGCATCACGATGAACAATCATTCCACCTGCGCGATGCTGCAGTTCGGCGACGCGCGCATGTTTCTGGCTGCCGATATCGGCGGCGAAACCCAGCATTGGCTGCTGGATACCTTCGGCGCGGAGGTCTTCCAATGCGACGTATACAAATCGGCGCATCATAACCGCACGGCGACCGTAACGGAATTTCTGGACGCGCTGAACCCCCGCCTGGCGGTCAACACCAATACCCGAAGCTCCACCAAAGTTGGAGAAAACCAGCAGGATCGGCGCGATATCCCGCGCTACTATATTTCCACAGGCACCATTCACCTGAGCACGGACGGCACGCAGTGGTACGTCTGGCAGGAGCCGATGGAGTAAGCCCTTTTTCCACGCAGTTTTACGCTATTTGCGTTCTGAGAGTCAATTCACAAAGGGTAGATTAAACACAAAAGGGAACGTTCGAGAGCTGCTCGCTCTCGAGCTCTTCGCCAGGGCCCGCCTGGCTCCGGGGCCTTCCGGCCCGCTTCTCGCTGTTCGCTTGCGCTGGCCGAAAGCCAGGATTAACGGCCCAAGGGCAGTTTTTCCGGGCGCTCGAAACCCCTGGACCCATCCCGGCGTTGAAGCGTGGAACGTAAACCAAACTTGCTTCCGCCTGTTTGGCCTTTGTGGCCAAGTGAGTTCCCTGGCAAAGGGAAATCAAAAGGCCTGCCTGAAAATGAATGCATTCATTTTCAGGTCTGTCCGTTTGATTTCCACGGCGCTTCGCGCCGCCCGACCGGCGAAGCCGGTCGCCCGGGAACGGTGGCTGATATATAAGCCTGTTGGCGGAAAGCGTTGCAGCAGGAACGGTCGCAAACGCAGGTTTCTTTGCTCAGCTTTCTGCCAAGCGCCTGCCGCAGGCAGGCTAAGGGCGGGCAATCCGCAGATTGCCGCCCGCAACCCGCGCTTC
>CACWLY010000075.1 GCA_902761825.1 uncultured Eubacteriales bacterium | reverse complement strand
GCCGCGATGCGGGCAGCTTCCGCGGCGGCGGCCTGTTCAGCCGCGATGCGGGCAGCTTCCGCGGCGGCGGCCTGTTCAGCCGCGATGCGGGCAGCTTCCTGCTCGGCGGCGGCGATCGCATCCGCCTCAACCTCATAATCGGCGGCAGCGGTATCCTGCATAACATACACCGCTTCAGGCTGCGCGGCGCTGTCCATAACGAACTCTTCCGCGTTCACCGCAGCGAATGAAGCAGCCATGCAGACGACCAGCATCACGGCGATCCAAGCCCGCATTTTCCTTGTTTTTTTCATTCCGGAACACACCTCCATGGTGTTATACAATAACCCCGTTTTGTAAAAAAGGGCAGACTTATCCTTTTTACGCGATGATTATACCATAAGTCGGTTACACTCCCAGTTACATGCAAACAATTTTACATTTATTTTTTTTAACTATTTCTGTATTATCAACGTTTTTCAGGATACTGAAAGTAACTTTTCACCATTTTTTCGCGATACCGTCAAAACGCCATCCGCCAGCCGCGATACGCCCCCGTTTTTCTCTCCTTTCCTCGCCCGATCGGTTACAGTGCAACCTGTTTTCTGGCATTATCATCCTATGCGCAAAAACCGCGTTTCTTTCCATCCCGCGGGTGAAAGCCCTCCCGCCGTTCGCCGGCGCCGCCATCCGCAGTTTTATGCTGTCGCCTGTATAAACAAAAAACCGGGAACCTTTTCAGGTTCCCGGCGAAGAGATGCGAACGGATTAATTGTTGGCCATCTTGACGTAGTTCTCGCGGCGCTCCTTGGCATCCTTCTCGTTCTCGGCGAAGAGCTTTTCAGCCACATCGGGGAACTGCTTGAGCAGGGAGGCGTAGCGGGTCTCGCTGCGGATGAAGGCCTGATAATCCTCGGTGGGTTCCTTGCTGTCCACGGTCAGGGCGTTCTTGCCCTCCTTGGCCAGTTCAGGATTGAACCGATACAGCGGCCAGTAGCCGGCGGCCACGGCCTTGCGGATCTCAGCCTGCGCCAGACTCATGTTGATACCATGGTTGATGCAGGGAGCATAGGCGATGATCAGGGAGGGGCCGTTGTAGGCTTCCGCCTCGGTCATGGCCTTGAGCAGCTGGTTGGGATTGGCGCTCATGGCGACGGTAGCCACGTACACATAGCCGTAGCTCATAGCCATCATGCCCAGATCCTTCTTCTTGGTCCGCTTGCCGGCGGCGGCGAACTTCGCCACGGAGCCGGTAGGCGTGGACTTACTGGACTGGCCGCCGGTATTGGAATACACCTCGGTATCCAGCACCAGCACGTTGACATCCTGGTTCTGGGCCAGCACGTGATCCAGTCCGCCGTAGCCGATATCATAGGCCCAGCCGTCGCCGCCGAAGATCCAGATGGATTTCTTGACGAGCATATCCTTAGCGGCCAGCACTTCGCGGGCCAGGGTGCAGGCTTCGCAGTCGCACACGGTTCCGGTCAGATCCTTGCCGTCATACACGACGCCGGTCATATCGATGCCGTCCTCGCAGGCGGCGATCAGCTTGGCGGCGGCAGCCTTGCTGCCTTCGGCGCTGTGCATATTCTCCAGCCATTCCTTGCCGGCTTCCTTGATCTCAGCGGTCGCCCACTCGACGGCGATCAGCTTTTCAACGGTCTCGGCCAGCTTGGCGCGGCGCTGGTTCACGGCCAGGTTCATGCCGAAGCCGAACTCGGCGTTGTCTTCAAACAGGCTGTTGGCCCAGGCGGGACCGTGGCCGGCGTCATTGACGGTGTAGGGGCAGGTGGGCGCGGAGCCGCCGTAGATGGAAGAGCAACCGGTGGCGTTGGCAACCAGCATACGGTCGCCGAACAGCTGGGTAACGAGCTTGACATAAGGAGTCTCGCCGCAGCCCGCGCAGGCGCCGGAGAACTCAAACAGCGGCTTGCAGAACTGGCTGCCCTTTACGGTAGCCTTGTTGACGGTGATTTCGGGCTCAGGCTGCTTCATGGCGAATTCCCAGTTGGCTTCCTGAGCGGCCTGAGTGGCCAGAGGCTTCATTTCCAGCGCCTTGGTCTTGGCGGGGCAGACTTCCACGCAGTTGCCGCAGCCGGTGCAGTCCAGGGGGCTGACCTGCATACGGTACGCGTAGCCGGCCACTTCCTTGCCGATGGCCTTCTTGGTAACGAAGTCGGCGGGCACCTCGGCGCCTTCCTTCACCAGGATGGGACGGATGCAGGCATGAGGGCAGACCAGAGAGCACTGGCCGCACTGGATGCAGTTGTCCACGATCCATTCGGGAACCTTCACGGCGATGCCGCGCTTCTCGAACTTGGTGGTGCCGGTCGGCACGAAGCCGTCGGGCGTGAAGGTGGAGACGGGCAGCTGATCGCCTTCCTGAGCCAGGATGGGCTTGACGATCTCGTTGAAGTATTCGGTGGCTTCCACGGCCACGGGCACGGCGCCGGTGGTGGCGTTGGCCCATTCGGCGGGCACCTTCACTTCGCGCAGACCGGAGATGGCGATATCGATGGCGTCCCAGTTCTTCTGAACGACGGCGTCGCCCTTCTTGCCATAGGTCTTCTTGGCATAGGCCTTCATGTACTGATCGGCGTCATCGTAGGGGATGATGTCGGCCAGCTTGAAGAAGGCAGCCTGCATGATGGTGTTGATACGTCCGCCCATGCCGACCTGCGCGGCCAGCTTGACGGCGTTGATGATGTAGAACTTGGCGTTCTTCTTGGCCAGCAGCTGCTTCATCTTGGCGGGCAGCTGGGCGTCCAGCTCTTCGGGCTCCCACTGGCAGTTCAGCAGGAAGGTACCGCCGTCGCGCAGGGAGGTGACCATATCGTAAGCGGTGACATAGGCCTGGTTATGGCAGGCGATGAAGTCGGCCGCGTCGATCTGGTAGGTGCTGCGGATGGGGGTGTCGCCGAAGCGCAGGTGGCTGACGGTCAGGCCGCCGGACTTCTTGGAGTCGTAGGCGAAGTAAGCCTGAGCGTATTTATCGGTGTGGTCGCCGATGATCTTGATGCTGTTCTTGTTGGCGCCGACGGTGCCGTCAGAGCCCAAGCCGTAGAACTTGCAGCTCACGGTGCCGGCGGGGGCGGAGTTGAACTGCTCGCCCAGGGGCAGGCTGGTGCCGGTCACGTCGTCCACGATGCCCACGGTGAAGTGGTTCTTGCATTCGCCCTCCAGGTTGGCGTACACGGCCTTGACCATGGTGGGGGTGAATTCCTTGCTGCCCAGGCCGTAGCGGCCGCCCACGACGGTAACGTCGCAGCGTCCGGCTTCACGCAGCACGGTAACGACATCCTGATACAGGGGCTCGCCCAGGGAGCCGGGCTCCTTGGTGCGGTCCAGCACGGCGATCTTCTTGGCGGTGGCGGGAATCGCGGCCAGGAACTTGTCGGCGGCGAAGGGGCGGAACAGATGCACCTTGACCAGGCCGTACTTCTTGCCCTGCTTGTTCAGCGCTTCGATGGCCTCGTCGATGGTTTCGGTGCCGCTGCCCATGCAGATGATGACTTCCTCGGCATCGGGAGCGCCGACGTAGTCGTACAGGTTATACTTGCGGCCGGTGATGCTCTCCACCTGCTTCATGCACTCTTCCACGATCGCGGGCGTGGCAAGATAGCACTTGTTGGCGGCTTCACGGTTCTGGAAGTAGATATCCGGGTTCTGGGCGGTGCCGGCCTGATGCGGATGCTCGGGGTTCAGGGCGCGGGCGCGGAACGCTTCGATTTCCTTCCAGGGAGCGATCTTGGCGATGTCTTCGTAATCGATGGCATCGATCTTCTGGATCTCATGGCTGGTGCGGAAGCCGTCGAAGAAGTGCAGGAAAGGCACGGAGGCTTTCAGCGCGGCCAGATGGGCGACCAGCGCCATATCCATGGCTTCCTGAACCGAACCGGAGGCCAGCATGGCGAAACCGGTCTGGCGGCAGGCCATCACGTCCTGATGATCGCCGAAGATGCTCAGGGCATGCGCGGCCAGCGCGCGGGCGGAAACATGGAACACACCGGGCAGCAGTTCGCCGCTGATCTTGTACATGTTGGGGATCATCAGCAGCAGGCCCTGAGAGGCGGTAAAGGTGGTGGTCAGAGCGCCGGCGGCCAGAGAGCCGTGCACGGCGCCGGCAGCGCCGGCTTCGCTCTGCATTTCGGCCACATGAACGGTCTGGCCAAACAGGTTTTTACGGCCCTGCGCAGCCCATTCATCGACGTACTCTGCCATGGTAGACGAGGGGGTAATGGGGTAGATAGCGGCGACATCGCTGAACGCGTACGCGATGTGGCTTACCGCGCCATTACCGTCGATCGTGTACTTGAAAGACATGGGAAACTCCTCCTTTTGTTTATATATGACGCCTTACGCGGCATAGTTTTGCACACTATACCTAAGTATTTATTATAGAGACGTGCGCAATAGTTAGTCAAGGTTTACTCAAACCTTTTAGGCGCTTTTCGTCAATATCTTATACATTATATTTCCGTTAAGGAAATGTAACAGAAAAGCGCTCCCCCAAAAGAGGAGCGCGGGTTTTGCCGCGTATATCAGCCGTTGCCGGCCAGGGCGGCGTCGTAGGTCATATCCTCCACCACGCCGGTCGCGGCATCGATCTGAACGAAGTATTCGCCGTCCATTTTCACGTATTCCGGGTACTGATTGGGGTCGTCGCTCGGGCGCTGGATCAGCACCATGCAGGCGTCGTAATAGAGCTTCCCGTCGATCTCGTGATACCAGGACAGGAAGGAATTATGCGCCAGCTTGTCCATCTGCTCCGCGGTCAGGCCGTAGGCCGTTTCGATCGCCTGCCGGGCGACGGAAAGGAGCTCCTCCTCGCTGAGCCCGCTCTTTTCGCGCAGCGCGGCCTGTCTGGCGTTGAAGCTCTCCTCGGTTTCGGCGTCCTCCACGCGGCGCGTCGGGTTTTCCACCTTTTGATGATGCTTCATCGCCGCCGCGACAGCTTTCTCATAATACACGGACATATCGTGGGTATCCCTGTACAGGCGGATCATCTCGTTCAGCTGATCGATGCCCCAGGCCTCGGCGTCCAGGCCGCCCTCCGTGCTTTCCCCGTCATGGCTCCAAACGGCCCTGGCCTGCTTGCCGTCGATCGTAACGGTATACGTGCCCAGCACGTAATTGAGATCCCAGTTCCCGGTATAGGTCACGACGGCCGACCGGCCGTCCATGCGCTCCACCGCGCGCTGAAAGAATACCTGCATTTCGTCGGTGATGCCGTACTGCTCCTCCAGCGCCCTGTCCGCAGTGCGGGCGATATCAACCCGGGGCCCGAATATCACGCTGGCCGCGTAGGCCGTCAGGGCCATCAGCAGCGTCAGCGCCGCCAGCATCAGGGAAATGAGCACCTTGCGTTTCATGATCATCGTGCCTCCTCGGGACATCCGGGCCAACGCAGCCCGCCGGTTCCCGGGCGTCCAGGTGATTTTCGAAAGCTCGGCGTCCAAGCGGCTGCGGAATTCGTTCTCATTCATCGTTCTCCCACCCTTTCAGATCCTGACTGAGGATCCCGTTGGCTTTTTTCAGCATCCGTTTGGCAGTCGCACAGGATACGCCCAGCGCCTCCGCCGTCTCCCGCAGGGGCAAGCCCTGATAGTAACGCAGCAGCACGGCCATGCGCAGTCTGGCGGGAAGCGCCCGCACGGCCCGCGTCACCTCCCCGTCCAGGGCCGGGGCGTCGGCCGCCCGCTCGGGCAGCTCGTCGGGCGTAAAGCGGCGTTCCATGTGCCGGAACCATCCCGTACGCTGATAGTCCCGGCATACGTGAACGGCAATTTTCATCAGCCACGTCTTTTCGCTGCAATCGTTCCTGAATGTATCCAGCGCTTTCCAGGCCTTGATAAAGGTGTCCTGCGCGGCATCCTCCGCCTGAAAGCAGTCTCTGAGCTGCAGCGCGCAAAAACGCTTGATCCCATCGCCGTACGCGTTCATCATCCGTTCCAGCGCCGCCGCGCGTTCGGTATCCGTCATGCGCCTTGCCTCCTTTCACCCATACAGACGGAAGAAAACGGAAAAACGGCTCACGCCCGGCAGAAAAAGCCCAAAAACAAAGAAGCAGCGGCTGTTCGCTGTTTCTTTACGGATGATTCGGGGGCCGGTCATTTGTGGATATACAGGATGCCCAGCGTATGCGGGCCGCAATGGCAGGCGATCGTGCCCAGCGCTTCGGTCTCGAGCACCTCGGCAAAGGGCTGGCAGGCCAGGATCTCGCTGCGGACCAGGTCCACGATCCCGTCGGGAACGGGCGTATGCGTCAGCATGATGCGGTTGAGGCGCAGGGTATCGTTTCCCGCCAGGCGGTCGCGCACATACTCCCGCAGCACGCGGTCGTAATGCCCGCGGTATTTCTTCGCCACCAGCATTTTCCCGTCGCGCACCTCGATGCAGGGCTTGATGGACAGCAGGTTCGCCCCCAGCGCGGCCACGGCGCTGCAGCGGCCGCCCTTGCGCAGATATTCCAGCCGGTCCACGCAGAAGCTCGCGTCCACCTTGGGCGTCAGCGCGCGCAGCGCGTCGGCGATTCCGGCGGCCGTCATGCCGCCCTTCGCGGCCATCTCCGCGCCTTCCATCACCAGCAGCCCCTGCGCGCTCGACAGGTTGCGGCTGTCCACCACATGCACGTTTTTCATGCGCCTGGCCACGTTGCAGGCGTTCTGGTAGCAGCTGCTCATTTCGCTGCTGATGGTCACGTGCACCAGCCCGTCGTACCCTTCCAGGTTCCGGGTGAAAAATTTTTCATAGTCGTTTTCGCTCACGGCCGCGGTCGAGCACATTTTGCCGCCGCTCTCCACATGCGCGAATACGTCCGCCGGGGTGATGTCGATATTGTCCCTGTAGGAAACGCCGTCCTTGATGATGTACAGCGGACGAATGGCGACGCCGAACCGTTCCAGCAGCGCCGGCGTCAGATCGCAGGTGCTGTCCGAGGTGATCCGAACCTTCATGTCGATACGCTCCTTTGCGTCAGAATCCATCTTCACCGCTGCATTATGGCACAAAACCGTCAACATAAGTTCAACAGCCGCGAAAAAAAGCCGGCGGGCAGGGCTGCCGCCGGAACCGGCTCTTCACCGGATATTCATAACGATCATCGCGATTCCCGACAGGATCAATAAAACGGTCACAAGCCGTTTAACCGTCCCGTCGTCAAGCGCCCCCGCGCTTTTTATGCCCGCGTACAGGCCGGCCAGCATAACGGGCGCGAGCAGCGCGGCCTGCTTTACGCCGCCGGGCGTGATGATCCCGATCAGGCTGTACAGAACGATCCTGAACGTGTTTTCCGCGGCGAAAACGGCGCAGATATTCGCCTTGAATTCATCGCCGGTATCGGTCGTTCTGCCGACGTAGGCCGCAAGAAGCACGCCTGCGCCGAACAGCCCGCACAGCAGGCCGGACAAAACGCCGATGATCCCGAGAACGAGCTTCCGGCCCTTCGCGCGCTGCCTGTCCGGGCTTCGCAAAAGCATATCGACCCCGGCAAGCACAGCCACGGCCCCGAACACGGTCCTGATCAGTCCCGAATCGGTATTCTTCAGCAAAAACGCTCCGGGAACGCTTCCGGCCAGAACGAGCAGCGTCATGGGAACGACGATCTTTCGCCTGAGCCTGCTCCTGTTTCGCCATGCCAGGATCAGATTCGTCGGATACCCCAGCAGCAGTTCAACCGGGGAAATGCCGGCGTTCGGTGTGCCGAAGGCGAGGATCGACGTAAAAACCAGCGTATTGGCGAAGCCGCACAGGCCCTTGACAAAGAAGGCGACAGCGGTCGCCGCAATCCATAGCAGCATTTCTTCACGCTCCGTAAATCCCGGTACCGGTCATACCGCCGTCCTGTTTTCGGCGCCGAGCGAGAGATAATACGCTTCCAGCGCGGGCTTGGCGCGCAGATAATAGGGCTTCAGCCGCTCGTCAAAATGCCTGCCCATGCCGTCCATGATGATGGCGTGCGCCTGCTCAAAGCTCATGCTCTCCTTGTACACGCGCCTGCTGACCAGGGCGTCGTACACGTCGGCGACGGCCATGATCCGCGCCTCCAGCGGAATCTGCTCGCCCTTCAGCCCGCAGGGATAGCCCGAGCCGTCCCAGCGCTCATGGTGGTAATGCGCCACGTTCTCGGCGATCCGGCGGAAGGCGTCGTCCTCCGACCCGGCCAGGATTTCATGCACGATGCGCGCGCCCTCGGAGGCGTGGGTTTTCATTTTTTCAAACTCCTCGGGCGTAAACCGTCCGGGCTTGCGCAGGATGGCGTCCTCTACGGCGATCTTGCCCAGGTCGTGCATGGGCGCGGCCTTGATCAGATCGCTGCAGAACTCATCCGAAAGCCCGAAAGCCCCGTCCGCCCTGATTTCGGCGGTCAGCAGCCGCACGCCCTCGCTGGTGCGCCGGATATGGCCGCCGGTCGAATTGTCGCGGCTTTCCACCATGGTTGCCATGCTCATGATCAGGTTGTCGTGCATCTGCACGATATGGGCCGTTTTCTCGGTCACCTCTTCCTTCAGCTGCGTATTGAAGCTGTTGAGCAGGTTGATATACTGGCGGTCCGCCGTATCGTCGGTGATGAAAAACTGGTATCCGCGCTTCCGCGAGCTGTCGTACAGATACCCGACCTGCACCAGATACACGCGTTCCCAGCGCTCATAATAGATTTGATTCTGGGTTTCGTCCCGGCTGAAGGCTTCCAGCCAGTTCAGCGCCGTCTGGGTCATCAGCACACTGCGGGTCAGCGTTTCGTCCACCACCAGGTTATTGAGCTCCGGGAAAATGTTCTTGGCCGTCTGGTTGCTGCCCAGATAATTGAAATGCAGGTCGAAGGAGATCAGCCCGGTATCGCCGGTCTGCACCAGCGAATCGATGGCCGTGTCGGTGATATCGTACATGCAGATCCGGTGCCCGATCACAAGGAACGTCGCCATGGAGATCACGAAGGCGGCGGTGATCGGCTCGACCGTGCGGATCCAGCGCCCGCTCACATAGCCCATTAGCGACAGCACCATGGGCAGGAACAGCAGGTAGATCAGCTTGCGGGATACCTGTTTTTTGCGGATATAGCTGTATGTCATCGCGCCGACGCTCAGCGCGAAGCATATAAAAATCATCGCGTAAAACACGTTGTGCATGGGACCGTATTCCTTGACGAGCACGCCCGCGTCGCCGACCCGCTCAAAGGAGACGGACTTATAGAGCAGCGGGGTTTTGCCGATCGTAAGCACGGCCAGGTACACCGCCGAGCTGACCGACAGGATCGCGGCCCGCAGCGCCTTATGCAGGCGGATATCGCACAGGCTGAACACGCTGAACATCATGATGGGCAGCAGATAGCAGCCGCCGATATAGGTCAGCTTGGCCGAAAACAGCGCTTCTTCCAGCGTCGCCGCGCGGTTTTGCAGCCAGTAGCCCAGATTGGCAATGGGCACGAGCGCGAACACCAGCGTAATATGCACGTCAAAATGCTTATGCCACATGCATACGTACGTGATCATGAAAACGATGGAAGCGGCGAGCATGATATCGTAATACGCCCGGATCATAGGTTTACCTCCGCGCCGTCTGACAATCAGCCTGTTTTTCCACGACATTATAGCATAGGACGTTGCGCAGGGCAAGAAAGGTCCGACGCGCCGGATGCCCAACAAAAAAGGGGCTGTTGCACAGCCCCATCGATCAAATGGATCCTCCATTTGATCGGGAGAAACGCCTTTTCCTCTCGTCCCTGCGGAACTCCCGGGCGGAAAAGGCGCAAGGAAAGCATTTTTGCTCTCGCAGGGCATGCCGGAAAAGGCGCAAGGAAAGCATTTTTGCTCTCGCAGGGCATGCTCTGCTTCGCAAAAATGCTCCTCGCACCGCGCAGGTCGCTGCTGCGGATTACACTCGGAGGGGCTGCGGCCCCTCCAAACCACCCCGGGGTTTTCGATTTCCCGGTATTCACTGTTGCTCATTCTTTTATGAGAATCAATATACCTGTAAAAAAAGAGGATGTTGCAGATTGGCTTCTGCAACATCCCCGTGAAATCGGAGAAATTACCGGTTGAGGATGGTTTCTTCGGTCTCTTTGTCGAAGAAGTGCAGGCGGGTGGTATCGAAGGCAACCTTGACGCCCTTGTCGCCGGCGCGGGTGACGGTGCGGGGGTCAACACGGGCAATGATGTTCTCTTCCTTGCCGCTGGTCTTCAGATACAGATAGGTCTCGGAGCCCATCAGCTCGGTCACTTCCACGTCGACGGTGATGGTCTCGTTGGCATGAGCGGCCACGAACTCGGGATCGTCGTCGATGTTCTCGGGACGGATGCCCATGCAGACTTCCTTGCCGATGTAGCTTTCATCCTTGAACTTGGCGATCTTTTCCTTGGGAACCAGTATCCTGTTGTTGCCGAACAGGGCGTACACGTTGCCGCCCTCGGCCTTCAGGGAGACGTCGAAGAAGTTCATCTGCGGGCTGCCGATGAAGCCGGCCACGAACTTGTTGGCGGGATAGTCGTAGTTGTTCTGGGGCGTATCCACCTGCTGGATGAAGCCGTCCTTCATGATGACGATGCGGGAGCCCATGGTCATGGCCTCGGTCTGGTCATGGGTAACGTAGATGAAGGTGGTCTGCAGGCGCTGATGCAGCTTGGTGATTTCGGTACGCATCTGCACGCGCAGCTTGGCGTCCAGGTTGGACAGAGGTTCGTCCATCAGGAAGACCTTGGGTTCGCGGACGATGGCGCGGCCCAGGGCGACGCGCTGACGCTGGCCGCCGGACAGAGCCTTCGGCTTACGGTTGAGCAGGTAATCGATGCCCAGGATCTTGGCGGCTTCTTCCACGCGGGCCTTGATCTGATCCTTGGGAACCTTGCGCAGCTTCAGGCCGAACGCCATGTTGTCAAACACGGTCATATGCGGATACAGGGCGTAGTTCTGGAACACCATGGCGATGTCGCGATCCTTGGGAGCCACGTCGTTGACCAGCTTGTCGCCGATATACAGTTCGCCTTCGGAAATTTCTTCCAGACCGGCGACCATGCGCAGGGTGGTGGATTTGCCGCAGCCGGAGGGGCCGACCAGCACGATAAATTCCTTATCCGCGATCTCCAGGCAGAAATCGCTTACAGCGGTGACGCCGCCAGAATAGATCTTGTAAATGTGTTTCAGAGACAAACTAGCCATGCAAAAAATCCTCCTTTGCGTGATCGCATATTTTCGGCCGTTGAAACGGCTGATCATTGTGCTTATATTATACGAAAAGCGCTTTTAAAAAACCAGTCACAAAGTATCCAAACATTAGCCCGCGCATTTGTGCAATTGTTGTAACAACAGGCGCAAACGGCACCACATACGGCATAGTTTGGTAAAACTGCACAAAAAACATCGCGCACAAAGCCCGCGGAAAGCCCCGCGCGGGACGGCGGCAAAAATCTTTTTGTAATTTTCCCATATATTACATATTGTATATTGTCTTTTTTCTGTTTGTATTATATAATGTCAATACCGGGCAAAAAGCCCTGAAAAAAAAGGAGGACCCATAGTATGAAAAAGTTTGTCGCCATCCTTCTGGCCGCGCTGCTGGCCCTGTCCGCCGTTTCCGCTTTCGCCGAGACCGCGGCCGAAGAGCCCCTCCCCATCAAGCTGGGCCAGGTCGTGACCTATCTGCACGGACATGGCTTCGCCGTGGTCACCGCCGTGGTGCAGGGCGAAACCATCCAGCTCGCCAAGATCGACGAGTTCCAGTTCATGGGCGATCGTGAAGACGTGGCCGCCGTTGGCGTTCCCGTGGGCGAAGAGACCATCAGCCAGACCAACGCCGAAACCGGCGCCGTCTCCGTGCTGGGCTCCAAGCGCGTGAACAGCGACCTGTACAGCCTGAACATGCAGCGCGCCGGCTCCAAGGTGCAGATCGCCGCGAACTATGACGCCATCGAAGCGTTCGTTGTCGGCAAGACCATCGAGCAGCTGGAAAAGGCCGTTGAAATCGAAGGCTTCGCCGATACCGTGACCGGCGCCACCCTGAAGGATACCCCCAACTACGTCAAGGGCATCATCGCCGCCGCGAAGGCCGCCCATGCCCAGTATGCCGGCACCCATGGCGGCAATACCGGCACCTACACCCTGTGGAACACCACCGGTGAAGACATCGTCGGCATCTACCTGACCGACCTGGACAGCGGCTGGCAGAGCGTCAACTATGCCAGCGCTCCCCTGCACACCCTGGGTTCCGAGAACGACAACAACCCCTACATCATCACCCGCACCGTCTCCGAAGAGGAAATCGACAATCATATGCGCATCTGGGCTGAGACCGAGAGCGGCAAGATCATCGAATTCCCCGGCGAGTCCACCCATACCGGCCTGTCCATCGAGACCACCAATATCGAATTCATGAACCCCGATGCCGTGACCGGCGCCACCCAGATCGGCTGGTTCGCTCCCCAGAAGTAATCCCATCGTTACCAAAAAGCTCCCCCGCAGCGCGGGGGAGCTTTTATACTATTCTCAATCTAAAATCTTATCATCTTTGGGTGTCTTTTCCGTCTTGGCGTTGCTTCATTCCGGTCAACGTAGCGCTGCTACGCCTCC